>NZ_AP024863.1 GCF_024346755.1 Vibrio aerogenes
ATGACAACCCACATAATTGCAGTTGCAAACCAGAAGGGTGGTGTCGGGAAAACAACCGTCACGATCAACCTGGCCCTGAACATGGCTGCAAAGCAAAAGCGCACGCTGGTTATTGACCTTGACCCCTCGAACGATGCTGGCTCGATTCTGGCGCCGGAGCTGAAAGACAATGCTGACTTTCTCAGCGGAACACACCCTGCTAACGTGATGAACATGTTTGAGAAGAAAGATGTCAGCCCTTATGTTCAGTCTGAATATCTGCATGTGATTGGTTCCTGCAAAAAGCTCGGCAATGTCAGCCACGATAATATGATGAACTTTCTGGATGCGATTGATGAAATTGCTGACAGCGGCGAGTACGACATGATTTTTATGGATTGTCCGCCGTCGATTGGTGTGCAGCAACATACCGCATTGTGTGGTGCCAACCATGTATTGATTATCTCTCAGGCGCAGAAATCATCGGTGAAATCAGTAGATGAACTGATGACAACGGTGCGCCAAATCCGGCGCCGTATTAACCCGAATCTGAACGTGTTGGGGATTGTGCTGAATCAGGTCGAAACCCAGAAAAATAATCACCAGACCGAACAAATCAACAAGCTGAGAAACGATTACACCCAGCTGGTTTTTGAAGCCCGGTTAAACAAAACCGTAAAAGTGACCGAAGCATCCTCTGAATCTAAAAGCCTGAGTGATTTTATGCCGGGCCATGCCGAGCGGTTCGGATTTAATGATTTTCTGGATGAATTTCAGCGCCGACTGGAGTCTGATTCATGAGACGAAAAATTTCAGCGGCAGATCTGGACGGATTATTTGATGAGTCAGAAGTGCGTCTGGAAGATGGCGAAACCATTGTCAGAATTCCGAAGTCAGACATCTATTCTGTGGCTCAGGTGCGGGGAAAATTCAAACCGGAATATCTGAATCAACTTCAGGTGAACATTGAAACTCAGGGACAGATTGAGCCGATTATCGTCAATGCGGTGGATTCAAAAGGCTACTGTATTCAGAAAGGTGAGTGTCGCTGGCGGGCAATTATGCAGAGCGAACAGCTCACGCATGTGGATTGTATTATTCGTGAAGCCGGCACTGTGATGCAGCAGCTGTCTGAAAATATGGTCAGGGCTGATCTGAGTCCGTTTGAGATCGGGGCGGGGTTTATCCGGTCGATTGAGGAAGAAGGGGAAAGCCGCAAATCAATTGGCGCGGTTTTCCAGATGTCGAATGCGGTGGTCAGCTCTTATATCAAATGTGTCGATGCGCCGGAGTTTATCAAAACCGCCTATGAGCAGGGCAAAATAGGTGATATCGACTCGATTAATGCACTGCGCAAAGCGGCCTCGATTGATGATGATTATGTACGTCAGGTGTTAAGTGATGCTGAAACTCTCAGCCGCTCCGAATGCCAGAAATTACATAAAAACCTGAAGAACCCGCTGGAGCCGTCTGAAGCGGAATCTCTTCAGACAACCGCTGAGGTGGAAGCGGTGCAGCAGGATGAAGCAGTCTCTCAGGACAGTGCAGAGAAAACCACGCCAAAAGCGAAAGCGTGTAA
Source organism: Vibrio aerogenes (assembly GCF_024346755.1). Lineage (NCBI taxonomy): Bacteria > Pseudomonadati > Pseudomonadota > Gammaproteobacteria > Vibrionales > Vibrionaceae > Vibrio > Vibrio aerogenes. The sequence continues at coordinate 1,559 of NZ_AP024863.1, forward strand.
AACTGATCAGGCGCGGGAAGCCGGTGATTCGGTTTACCCGGAAGCAACCCGCGAGAAATTCCAGATTCTTGAATCGCTGTTTTCATCGGGCGAACGCCGGGTATTGGGGACCCGTTATCTGTTGTTGATTCATTTATGTGAGAAAACCCCATTACCAGAGATGGAAGCGATCAGTCATCAGGATAGTCTTTATTTTCAGACGGAAATTCTCCGGACTTTTGTTGGTAGTGTCGATTTGGGGAACAGCAACGCAGCGCTGGATTCTTTAGCCAAAGATGGATTTTTAAATAAGATCTACATCGATAAAAACACGCAGGAAGTGCAGCAGGAGAAGAAACGCACCAATCAGGTGTATTGGTCTTTGACGGATAAAGCGCGTCAGTTACTCTGATTTTTTGCATGCAAAAATTGGGTTGTTTGAATCCATCGATTTAATCAGGGAAAAAAAGCCCCCGGATCACATCACGTATCCGGGGGCTTTTTGTTTTCTCAGACAGTTTAAAAGTCATGACAAATAACGAAAGTCCTAACGGCCTGTCTCGGCCAGTGTCTTCCGACTTTGTAGGTGAAGAAATGCGAAACTACTATACGGTCCTAACGGCCTGTTTCGGCCAGCGTCTTCCGACATCTTTAATGCCACTCACAGACTACGTTCCACTGTCCTAACGGCCTGTCTCGGCCAGCGTCTTCCGACCATCCATGTTGCTGGGTGTCGCCACGATTTTACTGTCCTAACGGCCTGTTTCGGCCAGTGTCTTCCGACATATTATGTATACTTACACTGATTTTGAAAAAAGTCCTAACGGCCTGTTTCGGCCAGTGTCTTCCGACAGAGACCATAAGGAGGTTCTCATGTTTAAATTTGTCCTAACGGCCTGTTTCGGCCAGTGTCTTCCGACAGCGCCCTCTGGAGGCCTTGATATATAAGGGCTGAGAAGGGCGAATTGGCCGATCTGTATAAATATACATGTAAAAACCCCATATTTTGGCTGTTTTCAGAGGGGATCGGCCAATTGCCGATCTCATCAGACGAGTGGTGATTATATCATCAATTCTGGTGTTGATTCAAAGCGTTAAGGGGAGTGTGCATGGTTTTCATTGGAAATTGCGGGGTCTGGCCGATCTATTTTGATGTTTGGTTTTTTCCGGAAGATTTTAACCGTGTGGATGAATTGGTGCGCTGTTTCGTTGTTCTGATCCAAGTGGCTTTTGCTGCACGCGCCCCAGCCCATTTTCAGGGCGGAAAACGGGCGAAAACGCCTTTTGGGTGCGCGCTGTCCGGAGCGGTTTTATTCGCCATCCCTGGCTCAGAAAACCTCAAAAATCCTTCCGGGGATTTTTGTCCTGATTCGGGATTAAAAAGCAGTTTTGATGATTTTGGGGCGGGAAAGTATCCGTACTGCGGTTGGCCGTGCTCGTCTGATTCGGGGAAGTGAATCTGTGTTCCAAGCCAAATAGTCACTGGAGCTGAAACTTATCAGGAAAATGCCCCCGGATACGTGATGTTATCCGGGGGCTTTCTGTTTTTATGGTTCATTCGGCCAGTGTCTTCCGACTCTGATGACGAATTATCAAAACTCAAATCAATGTCCTAACGGCCTGTCTCGGCCAGCGTCTTCCGACTGATGAAGTTTTCAAGATAGTTAAAGGTACACGGTCCTAACGGCCTGTCTCGGCCAGCGTCTTCCGACACTTTAATTCACTTTTTATATTTAATAGAAGGAGGGTCCTAACGGCCTGTCTCGGCCAGCGTCTTCCGACAGCGCCCTCTGGAGGCCTTGATACATAAGGGCTGAGAAGGGCGAATTGGCCGATCTGTATAAATATACATGTAAAAACCCCATATTTTGGCTGTTTTCAGAGGGGATCGGCCAATTGCCGATCTCATCAGACAAGTGGTGATTATATCATCGATTCTGGTGTTGATTCAAAGCGTTAAGGGGAGTGTGCATGGTTTTCATTGGAAACTGTGGCGTCTGGCCGATCTGTTCTGATGTTTGGTTTTTTCCGGAAGATTTTAACCGTGTGGTGGGTTTGGTGCGCTGTTTCGTTTTTCTGATTCAAGTGACTTTTGCTGCACGCGCCCCAGCCCATTTTCAGGGCGGAAAACGGGCGAAAACGCCTTTTGGGTGCGCGCTGGCCGGAGTGGTTTTATTCGCCATCCCTGGCTCAGAAAACCTCAAAAATCCTTCCTGGATTTTTGTCCTGCTCCCGGATTAAAAAGCAGTTTTGATGATTTTGGGGTAGGAAAGTATCCGGGCTGTGGCTGGCCGCGACGTTCGGTTCCGGGAAGCGAATCTGTGTTCCAACCAAATAGCCACTGGAGCTGAAGCTTATCAGAAAAAAGCCCCCGGATACGTGATGTGATCCGGGGGCTTTCTGTTTTGATGGTTCATTTGGCCTGTGTCTTCCGACAAGCTATTCAGGTGGTGCTGATAGCGACCAATGTCCTAACGGCCTGTTTCGGCCAGTGTCTTCCGACTGGAAGCAGTTTATTCTATCCGGGTTGCTCCGGTGTCCTAACGGCCTGTTTCGGCCAGTGTCTTCCGACAGCGCCCTCTGGAGGCCTTGATACATAAGGGCTGAGAAGGGCGAATTGGCCGATCTGTATAAATATACATGTAAAAACCCCATATTTTGGCTGTTTTCAGAGGGGATCGGCCAATTGCCGATCTCGTCAGACAAGTGGTGATTATATCATCGATTCTGGTGTTGATTCAAAGCGTTAAGGGGAGTGTGCATGGTTTTCATGCAGGAAACGCTACTTAGGTGAGATGATAGCTGACGTTTGGTTCAGCGCAATCAATCTGCATCTTCAGCAAGAATTGATGGGTTTCTGAGCAAGACTCGCCTTCTTTATAAGAAAAAGAGGGCAATCATAATTATTCTACGTCGAAAATCAGTAACGCAGAGCAGGAGCTCATCAACAACTTCATTTCTGCGTCAAATCACTTCGAAAGGCATCATCATTCCTTCAATTATTTTCATTGAACTGAAGTTGTTGATGAAACACTGAATCCTGCATCTTGGGGTCACCTGGGGATGGTTGCTTGTCGAATTCAATTGCCTTAAAGAACTCATCTTTTAAGCTGTCAGAACCAAATGAGAAGTCTTCCTCGTTCATATAATAGAGTGCTTCTTTAAAGGCAGACTTACGGAGTGTTTTCTTGATAGCACTTTCATAGAATTGATCCCAAAGCTTGTATGATGGGCAAACTTTATTTGTTATATACCACTCATTGAATGAATTTATCCAATATTCTTTAAGTTCATGCTGGTATATTTCATATTCGAAATCTTTATTATCTGTAGGAAAATTTGCGTAAATCTTTGAATACTTATCCCTCATTTGTATAAAAAGCATAGCTTTTGAATTGTTTTCATTGACAGTAGCATCTTTTTCATTAACAACAGTCTGCTTTCTCAACGCTAAGTAGGTCAATCTACTAATATAAAGAGCAAATATGGCTATAACAATCGATATGATATTTAAACAATCCATAACAATCGATATGATATTTAAATGATCCATTACTATCCCCTTAAATGAATATGCAAAGTAATGCTTATTGGTGGGTAAAAATTTAGTACAACTAAATTAATATTCATACTACCAATATCAATTTCATATCTTTCAATTTTGATTATTAAAAAAATATACAGGGACGAATAGTCAGATTTTCAGCACCGTATGCTTAAAAAACAGTTTTACAAATCCACTGAAGTACGTGTGTATAGGGTTATTTGATTCGCTTATATACATCGACTCTCTGGGTAATAAAGAAAACCGAAAATTTATACACATATTCAGATTATTCGGAAGCCGGGAACCTGCCCTATTTCACATGCTCTTCTGCGGCTTTGCCTTGCTTCGCTAGTGAAACCGGGCCAATGAAAAACGACGCCCGGCATTCCTTTCCGGCTGAACGGTTTCTGCGAACCCGCACCGCCGGAGAATGCCAATGGCCGGCGTTTCTCATGGGTCCCGGCCCTGCGGGTCACGACAGGGCTTTCTCCGCGACCGTTCCGGCCGCTGCGCATCTGACGATTTGCCGGGTTTCACTGCCCGGGGAGAAGTGTCAGTAATTTTTCCGGGTTGACCGGCCCATTCTTCCTTCCGCTGTCTATCCCACACCGGGCCGCTTTCTTCCTGTGACTGTCCTCTTTCAGAACCCCGGCGACAAGGGAGGCTGCGCCGCTTCGCGCCCTGGTCGCCGTGAACCTGACAGCAGTCAGAACAGTCAGGCGGCTCCGGTGAGTGATATTCAATAACAAAGGAGGACCATGATGCCCCATCAATACCCGGAAAAAACTGACACTAACTCCCCTGGCAGCGACCAAAGCGTTTGCTTTGGAATCAAAGGCTCTCCAGTGAATGATATTTTTAAAGCCAATGTTCAAACCTTTGGAGGGCATGATGATTGAAGTCATCCGTGAAGGCATCGAATACAAATGTGTGAATCGTGGCCATGAAATGACGTTACTGAAAACATCTTTCGGCTGGGAAATGTATACCAGCAATGCTTCGGTCTGGGCATGGAGAACATCAGGCGCATCGTTTTTTTACACACTCAGTGAAGTGGAAGCGCGTTATAAATCATGGCAGGGGATAAAGGCCCTGACGGAACTGAGCCGCGAGGCAAACCATTAACAACCATTTTTGCATGCAAAAAACGCTGATCTCAGGATAAGCAAACCAAATTTAAGTTAACCCAATGAGACACGGCCGGGGATTGGCTCCGGCCTTATCTGAAGGAGATAAAATATGTCTGTCACTGCACTGGTTCAACAACTCAAATCTTCAAATCAGGATTTCGAATGGTATCCGACAACGGATGAAATGCTGGATTGTATTCATCAGGATCTGTTTTCAACCTATTGCTGTTACGCCCGGCCGGATGACAAAGTCACCTGTTCGGTGCTCGATATTGGCGCGGGAAACGGCAAAGCATTAAACCGCCTGACGGAAGGTAAAAAATTTGCGATAGAAAAATCAAAGCCGCTGCTGAATACACTGGATAAAGATATCTTTGTTGTCGGCACTGATTTTCATCAGCAAACCCTGATTGATAAAAAAGTGGATGTGATTTTCTGCAATCCGCCTTATTCAGAATATAAGCAATGGGTGATGAAAGTCATTGCTGAAGCCAATGCCGAAACCATTTATTTTGTGATTCCTTCCCGCTGGTCTGAGGATGCCGATATTGAAAATTCACTCTCTGCCCGTTCCGCTGAAGCGGAAGTGATGTTCAGTGGTGATTTTTCTGCTGGCGAACGACAGGCCAGAGCGAAAATAGAGATTGTGAAAGTCAGACTGACACGTCAAAACTACAGTATTCACCGTCGGCAGCGCTGTATTGTTGATCCGTTTTCAATCTGGTTTGAACAGCATTTTCAGTTTGACGCAAAACGTTCTGAACATGGGTCCAGAGATCTGTTTTCAGAGCAAAAGCTGAAGCAAAATGTTGCCGGGGCTTCTGAGTTAATCAGAGATCAGGGATTCGTCAGCACGCTGGAAAGCCTCTATAACCGCGATATGGACAAGCTGATTCACACTTACCTGAAGCTGAATGAAGTGGATGCTATGTTGCTGGATGAGCTGAATGTCAGCATTGAAGGGATTCAGAAAGCACTGAAACAGAAGATTACTTCACTGAAAGATCTGTACTGGAAAGAGCTATTCCATAATCTGGATACCATCACCGGCAAGCTATGCGTTGCCAGCCGTGAAAGATTGCTGAAGACGTTATTTGCTTATACCCATGTCGATTTCAATGCGGAGAATGCACACGCGGTTGTGATTTGGTGTATTAAAAATGCGAACCAGTATTTTGATAGTCAGCTGATCGATTTGGTTGAGAGAATGACTGAAAAAGCCAATATCGCTTTGTATCGCTCGAATCAAAAAACCTTTGGCGAGGAAGACTGGCGTTATTGCAGAACACCCAAACAGCTGGACCGGTACAAGCTGGATTACCGGGTGGTGATGACCCGCACCGGAGGGATTTTTACTTCTGACTATTTTTTTGAAAAACGGGATCATAACTTGTCTGACAGTGCGACGGACTTTATCAATGACCTGCTGACCGTGGCGCAGAATCTTGGCTTTGATACGTCGGCAACACCAAAGGCACAACAAAGATTATGGGAGAGTAATAAGAAACAAGCGTTCAGTTATGACAATCATTCACTTGGCCAAGAGGTTGTACTTTTTGAGGCGAAAGCGTTTAAAAATGGCAATATGCACATTAAATTTAATCAGGATTTTATCATGCGACTCAATGTGGAATTTGGCCGGTTGAAAGGGTGGTTAAAGTCTGCGGGTCATGCCGGTGATGAGTTGGAGATTGAAGCGGCAGAAGCCGTGCACTGCTTTCAATCGAATTTGCAGCTGACACACCATGAAGCGGATTTACCTAAATTAATCGCGGCCTGAGAAGCGGTTTAATTTTTGGGAGACAGGGCGCGCTCATTGGTTTGGCCTGCCAGAATTGAATCTGGTGAGCGCGCCCAGTGACTTTTCAGGGAGGAAAAGTCACCAAAACTCCTTATTTTTTTGATCGTCGCTGGATGTAATTCAAATACAAATATTTATATCCATGAAATGACAACAGAGAAAAGAAGAATGTGATTAGTAATAATGCTGTTCTAAGAGGATGTGTTCCACCCCAGAAAGTTATGCAGTATAGACATAATGAGATAACTAAAATTAATCTGAATCGTTTATTGATATGCGGATAAATAAACAAAACAGGAACAATCAAAAATACATAGGTAAAAAAAACAAAGGACAATCCAGCACTATGGCTCTGTGGTTGGTATAAAAATGTATATATTTTCAGCAAAACATCATGGATGACAAAAAAAGTCACACAAGCGAACAGAGAAAACAGTACTGTTTTTAGACGGGAAATCATAAGTATTTGTCTCTCTGTTCCTTTGTAATTTCATTAGAGAGGTTGTCGGGGTCATACCTGTTTATCAATTCGACCGTTTTCTTTCCTATGATAGAGTCTATCTCAACATAAGAAAATTTCTTACTCGCAAACAATGCCCCCCGCAATACAAAATAGTTATCCCAAGTATTGGTAGCATCTGCGTTATTGCCAAATACAGCATCTGTCAGACTACCGGTGGCAAAACGGTGTCCGGTTTTTATAACCTCTGGAATGGATCTTGTGCTCCGGTAAGTATCTACAGCGAATGGAATTTGTCCAACAGCATCACTCCAGTATGGTTTGTCATTTATCAATGACAGAATGTATCCATCTGCTCCATCTGAAGCTGATTTCCAGTCACCAGAACCTCCCGAGCGAAAAGAAATTGACCATCTGTCTTGGGCTGAAAATGTATAAATATCATTCCACGTAAATACTTTATAAGATGATTTTATACTTTCTTTTAGGCTTGTGAATATAAGTTTCCGGTAGTTGTCAGCCAGGGGTTCAAACCATTGAATCTGAAGAGCATAAAGCTCATCTGCATGCATTATCTGAAAGTGTTCATTTTCACTATGTTTTAATATAAACAATATTGCCCCAGAAGACTTAGTGACGATGACCCAAAATGGTGGGACGTCTACCTTGTGAGGATCATCCAAATTTTCATCTGTTGCTTCAGATTCAATAACCAGCTCGGTCTTACCGTTCTCTGTTTCAAAACAATACGTTTTACCGTCGATGATGATTTCTTCTTTTTTTATACCCATTGCTTTTAACTTATATGAATTTTGATTTTTGTAGTAGCAGGAAGCTTTCCGGTATAAGTTTTTTCTGAGTTACCGGCAGTTAATAACTGTTTTTTTTCATTAAAAATCCGGAATTTGACCGGAGATGAAAAAGAAATATGCCGGTCGAATAAAACCAGTGATGAGACGATTTTTTTGGGGGGAGGGCTATCGACTTGATCGCCTATATTTACAGTCCCTCCACCAATAAGCGTACCACCACAACTCACAGAACACCCTGTCATGGAAGCTGGTTTGCCATCTATCATCACTGTCGATGAACCTGAAGATATGGAACGGGGATGTGGTGGATGTTTTGGTTTACTATGAGGAGCAAGTGGGTCACCTACTCTGGCCGCTGGTATACCGTCAAATTTGACCGTAGGCGAGCCTGCTGTTACTGGTGTTGGAGGAAAACCATCATGATCTGAACCGATATTTCCAACTTTGACGGCATTGCCCATAATAGTAATTATTCCCCAAGCTTTTTCTTTTTGATTTTTGTATAGATATCATACATGTTTATATGTGTTTAGTTTTTTATGCTCTGAACGAGGTTTTTCTTCCATATTTAACATTGTTGAATATGGAGTTGGATATAAATTTATAGTGTTTTCTTTAAATACTTTTTTGCATGCAAAAATATTTTAATTGTCAATTTGACAAGTAAATTAGATCTTGTGATAATACACATCATCAACACACAAACGGCCGGGGATTGGCTCCGGCCTTATCTGAAGAGGATAGAACATGTTTTTCGATAATATTTCACGCATTCTTGCTGAGGGATGGAATGGATTCAGAGTCGGTGAAAAACCGGACTGGACCCGGATTTCGTACATTGAATATCACCCGGTGTGCCAGCTGACAGACGAGCAGGGCAAGCCCTATATTGAACGCTATTGTGATTGTGAACCTGAAACCGACATCTTTACATGGTCGGTTTACGGAACATTCGATGAAGAAGCGGCGTACCTGTTACATGATTGTGACTCTGAAGCTGACGCGATATCACTGATGGGATATTGCAATCTTTGCGTCACTTCCCGGCGGGAGCTATTACCCGGACTGGAACATTTATCTGTCAGCAAGCGCCCGGAAAACAATCAACCCGCTAAAGCGCCGGTGACTCCGGCATTGGTTCAGGATTTCCATATGATCTGTTGCTGCTGTGGTGAGGATGATTTTAGTGTGATTCCGGGAATTCCTCCGTTCAAACACCGGGATTCAGCAATGGAAGCCTGCCGGTTAGTGGCAGAGCAGGGGAGCAGCGCCACCCGCTACGCGGTTTTTCATATTCACCGGCATGGTGTCAGGCTGGTTGGATCTGAATTTCGGGGATGTGTGGGGTAGCGTCTCGGGTAATTTTGCGTCACCGGTGAGGACCGGTGACGGGATGTAGATCATGCTATTTTGTATATGAAAACTTTTATACTACAGAACGTTATGCTTTTTTATCATGAGTATTACAAACAAGTCTGAATTTATATAATTCTCCAGTCTTACCCAGATAACTGAGAAAACTTTTCCCCACTGGAGAGGTGAATTTATATTCACGTCCTACGGTTAAATTGTAAGTGGTGCTATTTAAATTTATGTATGTTTTACTATGTAATGAATTCGTTATTACCGCCAGGGTATTCACATTACCACAGATACTAACGGCTTTATTTAAAGGCAATACTAGATCAGCATTCTCATTGTAGTTTAAATTTTCAGTTCTGTTTTTTATCTCAGATGCCATATTTACCACATCACGAGATTTGGACTCGAAAAGAGCCGTTGTCTGCACAATATTATTAACTCTGGTAACAATATCACCAATCTCGACTTTTATCTGATCGGGAATCTGTGACTTATCGACAACAGAATTAACTTTTTCATTCAATGATTTTTGCTCCAATGTTAACTCTTTACTAATATGTGTTAACTCAATAACACTTTTTGATAGTGGGTCATCAAGTTTTAAATATTTGGACTTAATAATATCAAATCCAAATGTTGAGGCGCTGGTCAATACACCGCCAACAATAGCCGCTATAAGTTCTCTCTTCATATCACACCTTTCCTTATGGATATTTAGATTAATATAAAGTTTTGATTGTAAGTTTAATTATTTGATTGGTGTTGATATCGTTAATTTATTTATGATATCCGTAAATATAAGTATTTTAACTTGTTTAATTATACGTCAAAATTACCATCACTCCCGGGTAAATGATGGGTAAATTATTTGCTCTTAGCTCACATTCATCTTCATTTATTTATAAAATCCGATTTTAAACGTCCCATCCTCCACAAATTCAATCCCATAACGTCCAAACAATCCCATAATCTTTTTCATGGTCTTGTCGCGAACTGACGACCGGCCAGATTCAAAATTGCGCAGGGCTGTTTTACTGACGCCGGATTCCGCACAAAAACAATCACGGGTGAGCTTTAAGAATTCTCTCGCGGCCCGGCATTGTAAGCCGGTAATTGGCTGATGGGGTGGGGTGTAACCCCGGCGCTTGATTCGGATGCCAAACCGTTTGGCCCACGCTGAAGCGGTCGGGTAGGAAATGTTTAATACTTCAGCCATGGCGGTAAGACTGCCAGTATTCTGATAGACAGTCTGAATATCAGAACGGGTTAACTGATGATGTTTGAATTCTGGCATATGCTTCTCTTTGAACCGGTATTTTGAACGGGCTGAATGACGGCTTACAACCAAATCACAAGCAGATAGAAAATGACTGCAGTCAGAGAAGCACTGAATAAAGACGTCATTATCATTTTGCTGATATCGTGCGGACTGGTCTGGATGCTTTGGGCGCTGATGATTTCAAGCTGCTGGCTGATCTCATTTAGCGCCGTGTTGAGTTGAGGACTGAACTCACCTTGCTGATTCAGCTCGGATTGCTTTCTCAGCGCTCTTGACTGCGCTTCCACATCTGAAGTGATATCAAGAATCCGGTTGATTTTGCTCTGAAAGGACCCGTCCAGTTCTTTGGGAATTTGCCGGATGGTTTCATCCAGTGAATGAACCGCTTCCCTGATTTCTTCAATCTCTTCAACGGTGAGCTGTTTCACTAATGAAGACATATCGACTCTGTTGTCATCAGCCATGATTGAGCCGCTCAAGTTGCTGCTGCAGTTTGAGATACTCAATATTCAGCTTTTCATCAAAGGACTTCACCAGCCGCTGGCAGGATTTCTTTAAAGACAAAACAGAACGGGCCTGCTTTGAATCGGCGTCGCGGATTGCCTGACGGTAATCGGTGCGATCGGTGAGCGTGTCATGATAGGTGGTTCCTAACCGCTCGATCAGGCTGAAAATATCACTGTCCGGAATGGTGATACACTCATCTAAATTGCTGCATGTCAGCGATGTCATTATGTCAGCGCTGACCAGAGTTTTAAACTGGTGTTCCAGACTAAAGCTGTGATCCACCCGGTTCAGAAGCAGGATGATTCTGTCATCCGGCACCCCCAGATCAAGCAACTCATCGATCGTATTACAGGTGTCTTTTTGCTGCTTGTTTTCCGGGGTCACCGGAACCAGATACAGATCGATATCTTCATGCGCGCCGGTGTTCTCCCGCATGCCCTGAATAAACCCTTCGATATTGGATGAACCGACATCAATAATCGCGACGTCTGAGGCGTCGATGTGCTGAAATACACCAATCATATCTTTTGATGAAACCTGATGATCGCTGTTACTGCCGGTGTTGATGGTTTCAACACAAATCAGTTCAGCGTTTGCGATGCGGCGTTGAAGGAATATGCTGCAAATGGTGCTTTTTCCGACGTTTCCGGAGTTATTCAGCACGGCTATTTTTAAAAAATTCATGTTCTTCCTATACGATGTGCTTTTGTCTGATGATTTCATTCAGATAGTGTCTGAGCTCTCTGGTGTTATTGAGCGTTCCGGCTCTGATTAGTACTCTGACCTGTTCAGGGGTAAGACCGGCTGTTGTCAGATCGGCGATCAGCCGGTCCGGAATATCACTGAATATCAGTCGCCACTCACTGGCTGTCGCTTGGGGTGTCGTTGCGTTGACTTCCGGTTGCAGACAAGGAGCCAGAGCCGCTTTTTTGGCTGAAGGCGGCTGTACCTGCTGTTTTGCTTTTGCGTGCCGGATTAAGTCCTGAAAATGTTTCAGGCTGATCCCCAAATCTGCCATTTTGTAGAACCGGGTGTAACAAATACCGTTCTGCTTTAATATTTCAATCTCTGGTAAATAGCGGATAAATATTGATCTTAAAGTGAATTCTCCACTGTCTATATCTGCTTTTATATGGCTGATAACATATTCTTTTCTTTGCCCGATATTCATGAATTAATATCGCCTTGTTTATATCACGAGATGTTCACGATTTTATCTGGATTTATTTATGACAATCTCCGGATAAATATAATTTCGTCCGTTTTTCTGTAGATAATTACACGATGAATAAACGATTAATTCAAGACTTTCAGCCGATAAAACAATGTCATTCTGACATAACAAAATAAGTGAAGCACGTTGTCGAAAGTATACTTTCGCGTGCTCAGGGAATAGACTCCCCTGAAACCCCTGACGGATACACCCTATGAATGACGGGAACAAACGCGAGCAAAACAAGCATCGTGAGAAAGCGACGGTGCATATTCAGACCAAACTCACTGCATCTGAATATGAGCCCTTTAAAATAATCATTGAAACAACAGGAATAAAGAAATCTGAATTGTTCAGAAGTGTATTACTGGCGAACAATTACAACATTATTTTATCTGATCGGCATGGTTCAGATAAAACAAATCTATTATCTGGTGTGAATCTGGCAATTCATTATTTAAATGAAATCTCTGCTCATTTGGTATCTGTAAAAAATAAAAGTCAGATCTCTGAAAAATATTTTATACAGGCAATGAATCGGTTGATTTCTCTGGAAAAACAGTTCATCGCCTGTCTGGAACAATGTTAGTCCGGGTATTAACCGGCAAAAGCGGTGTCACTGAATATTTGGTGAAAGGCAACAAAGCCGGCAGAGCATTGTCGAGAGATGAGCTGGACGAGCGAATTTGTATCGATGGCAACCTGGAGATGACGGATTTTTTGATCCAGCGTCAGTACGATGCCGGAAGGACTGAAAACTATTACCACATTACCCTGAGTTTTGCAGAAAAGGACATTGAGCCGCGCCGTATTGAAGCCGCTTATCAGCAATATAAGCAGAGCATTCTGGCAGCGTATGATAGCGATGAGTATCACTGCTATGCAGAAATTCATTATCCGAAGGTTCAGTCCTATCTCAATCAGCAAACCGGTGAACGTGTCGAGCGCTTTCCCCATGTGCATATGATTCTTCCCAAACAGAACCTGCTGTCCGGGCTGAACTTCAATCCTTTTGGTTTTTATCAGTCAAATGTGGCGTATTTTTCCGCGATTCAGGAAAAAATCAATCAGGATCACGGGCTCATCTCGCCTTACGATCGGCGCCGGGAGGCGGATCAGTTTGGAGTCAGGGCTGACCTGATGTCGCGCTATATCGGCGATTCGTTCAAAGGTGCGAATAAAACCTTTCGTCAACAGCTATTGAAAGACATGACTTCCCGGAATATTCGCACCATGCCGGCGTTTGCGTCACTGCTTGCGGAATACGGTGAGGTGGCGGTGGCTCATCAGGGAAAAGACCGCCAGTACTTTAAGGTTCGTCTGCCCGGAAAAAGTCAGTTTATCCGCCTGAAAGACGCATGTTTCAGCCATGGGTTTATCGTCAATCGTACCATCAAGAATCAGAAGCCCGGTTATGACATGCTGGAAGAGCAGGTCAGGGAATGGGAGCAGCGAAAGAGCCGGGAAGTGAAATATATTCACGCGGCTTCGCCCAAAATTCGTCAGGAATACAACGCAATTCATACAGCGCAGGAAAAAGAGGAGTATCTGCATGTCAAATCAAGCGAGTTCTACGCACGCTACAGAGGTGCGGCAAAAAGTGATTTTCAGCCGCGAAGACGGCAAAGCCGTATTCAGTCCGGTGCTGCTTTCAGCGCATCCGGAAGATTTACCACCACACCCGTCGGCCTGCCAGGTTTGTCCGAACTCCATGTGGCTCAACCAGAACGACGGCGGGGAAGTGAAGCTTCAGAACTACTGCATGATCATGCGGCGCATCGTGTACTCCCCGCAGGAGCCGGTGATCATCACCGATTGCGACGGGCTGGAAATGGGCGCCGGAGAAGAGTAGCGCATTCACCGGCTGGCCGTATCAGTCATGCTGCCGTTAGCGTGCCCCAAAACCACGGCCACTCAAAGGTTCAGGCAATTCTGAATTCATACCTTCAGCAGAATGGACACCGGATATTCAGGGAGCTGAGCCGGAACCCGCTTCGTCAAACGCTGGCTTCCCATCGCCGGGAGCAGTTTTTACTTCACTCAATCATGTATAAACACTACCGGCATGATCCGACGGTTCATCCGGTGCAGGTGTTTCAGTTTTTGCAACACAGAGAAAGACAAATCAATATGTTCGAATCCACCGAAACCAGAAAACGCACTCAGGAAGACAGAGAAAATTCATTGGCACCGGGGGCGTATTTCACCTCCTATGATGAACTGTTCAAACGTATCGAAAGACAGAAACATTTACAGAAAGAGCTGGCAACCAGCCTGGAAAATATTGTGGCCAGACAGCTGAAAAGCGCAGATCCGAAACAGGCGGCGGAAGTTGAATTTTTTGATAAAACCACCGGTGATGCGGTATTCAAAGACCGGGGCCGCCGGATTGTCATGGCAGATAAAACCCCGCAGCCGGAACATACTGCCGCAGCCCTGATGATCGCCGCTGAGAAGTTCGGCAAGGTGAAAGTCTCAGGGACAGAGGCTTTTCAGGAACAGGTACTGGATATTGCTGTGGCGAAAGATTTAAACCTCGTTTTTGCCAACCGGGATTTACAGGCGCGGTTTGTGGCACTGAAAAAGCAGCATCAGTTAAAGCAGGGAGAAACACCATACAACACGCTGGAAGGTATCACGCCGGAAAGTATGGCGGCTTCCGGCAAGCATCAGCAGCAGAACCCGGAAAGCCGTGCGGTGAAGCCGGATACCCCGGGGCAGGGTACAGAAAGTCAGCCGGATACGGCTCAAACCATGTCAGTCAACAGTCCGGATCCGGCTTTCGGTCAAACTGTTACTGCATTGGGTGATGCCCGGTATCTGCATGATGAAAAGCAGTCTATGAGTTTTTATGTCACCTTTGCCGATGGCCAGACCATTTGGGGCGCAGGGCTGAAAGATGCGGTGAAAGCAACCCATCTGAAACCCGGGGATGTCGCAGATATTCAAAAGACCGGGACTTATACAGATGTGGAAGTCAGCAAACGCGTCTTCCGTGAAGATGGTACGTTTTCTCACAATGAAACCATCGCTGCAAAGCGTGCGGACTGGCAGATTAAGGTGCTGAGCCGTCAGGATACGGACACTATCGATTCCGGAGCCGTCCGGGATCAGGCCGGTGCGATCCCGGAAAAAGCATCGGATAAGCAGCCGGAAACGATTCATGTCTCTTTTGAAAATACAGCGCATAAGACAGTTCGGGTGTGTTTCAGTCATCAGCCTGATGAGGCAGCATTATCGGCTATCCGGCAGAGCGATGCTTTTCTGCGTCACTATTCGGTGGATGAGATTAAATCCGGCAATTTGGATCGGCAAAAAGCGGGGATGGATAATCCGGTGAATCGGGTGTACGACACTTCGGGGAATGCGGTTTCTGTTGCGTCAAATCAGGCTCAGGTCAGTAAGCTGTGAAGTCAGAAAGAAGCGTTGATTTACCCTGAGCGGAGATGCTGAGTGCGTATTGGATCGGCTGCAATCACACACCTTTCTGTGAAACAGAACAGTGTATCATTAATTTGTCTCATTCATGAGAAAATGCTCAGATCGCTCTTGATCAATCGCATCCCCGTGTTAAATTCCCGCGCAAATCAGATTTGATAAAAATAATAATTTCCGTGAGGCCGGCGGCTACCGGCCTCACGGAGCACCATAACAAACGCAGTAATATCAACAAAACCAGTTGGAGGCTTGTAATGGATAGTTCGAATTCTATCAATTACCATAAATTATTCAATGGCTTATCTTATCTATTAAACAGTTTAAAGCCATTCTTTTCTGATCTGTCAGAGAAAGAACTGCAGTGTCTGTTTCTTCATTCGGTCGGCGTGAAGCGGGCTTGTATTGCGGAGCAGATGAAGATTCGTCCACACAGTGTCGGCAGTTGCCTGGGGCGGGTGGCCGATAAACTGGAAACCACACCGGAGCAACTGCCGTTGATCTATCACACCCGGGTATTAAGCAGTGTACTGATGTCAGTGCCACATCTGCCGGGTTAATGGCGGAGAGTTTTAAATCTCTTTAAGGATTGGATCTGATTTTGAGGAAGCCGGGGAGACCCGGCTTTTTTGTAACCATGCTTATGGAAGTAAGTGGTGCTGGGGTGGATCCCCAGTTAATTCTGGAAAAATGGACACATCCGGTGCAAAACTGGAATTTAACGCTGTCGCAGTTAAGCATCCATTTTCCAGCCCGGCTGAATAAACATCTGGATTTGTGAAAATGAGCGTGACACAGAATTATGAACAGTCTCCGGGAAAATGGGTAACTGTCAGATCAGGTCTGAGCTAGTACAAATTAACCGAATAGATCACTTTTACTCAAATTCATCTAAAGAGCCTGAAACATTACCTTGCTCTATAGCACCAAGTCCATATTTCCCAACTAATACAGGACACTCCATTTTGATTGAAATGGTCATACTGCGACCAGGAACTCCCTCTTCTCTTCTATGCTCACCGCTAGCACTTGCAGATAGTTTCGTATAGAAGCCATTGTCAAAATCAAAGTGCTCAATACTAATATCTTCGACATATTCAAAAATCGTATCTGATTCAGCAATAGCACCAGAAGTCCCATCACAATTCAAAATATCGTAAGGATCATTTTCGATTTCTTCTTTGGCATACTCCGCAAGCCTGTCACCAGTTACCAACTCAAATGGTTCTCCTTCAAATAACATCTCAAAATGACCAAAGATCATATCTGCTGAAAAGTCTTCATTTTCTGAGTCTTCATCCAACACTATCTGTTCAAGTCGTTTCGCTAATTCGTCATCATAATAAACGTACTTAACTTGATCTAAGGTTTCATTATTAAATTTTTTGTCATCGAGAAGAGATTCAAAATTATCATAACCAAACAATGCGGCTACTATTTTCCCGCTAGTATTTAGAGAAACAACAATACCATCTTCTTTTAAACTCGCTTCGACTTGCGACATCAGCGAATATGCTGAAGGGAAACGATGAGAAGCAAGTGTAGCTCTAGCTTTAGCACTATCCTTCTCAAACCGGATTTTATCCAATTCGGCTTGCTTTTCTTTTTTCTCTAGCTCCAGTTGGGCTGCTTTTGCTTCGTTTTCTTGTTGTTTAGCTTTATCTCTCGCTTCTTTAGCCTTAGCTTCAAGCCGTTCAGTTCTAAGCTTCATATGCTCTAATACTGCATTTTTCTTATCGATTTTTTGCTGTATTAGTTTTGCCCTTTCATCGACATCCTGCTGGACCAGTTGTTCTAGGAAAGGCTTATCCTGATTAGCTCTCAATTTTGCTTTATTTAATTCCTCTTGCTGATCTATCTTCAGTTTTTCACCATCAACAGCTTGTTTATGTAGTTTTTCATTAGCCCAATGCTGAACAAATTTAATGACAAACGATATCCATGGAAAAGCAAACAGGTAAAACAAAGCGATAAGTAACGGTACGAAAAAAAGCCGATTGAATTCCCAGAATGGTGTATATGACAGGTAAATATAAAATGCACTAATTCGCTCCCACGGTTTCCCCTCTCCCCAAAAAAGCAGCGCTAGATTATTCCAGTTACAGATAATCCAAGAGCAAATAAACGTACCAATAAATGGGTCATTGATACGCGTTTTGGCATTTCCGGCAATTGCCGAACAGAGATCTTCAATAATCTTCAACATTGTTCCGTGTCATCCTCAATTACGCCTGATTGCGCAGCACCTTAATCATCTCTCTTTCATGATTTTGGATATGGGTATATCCAGGTTCATCTGGCCCCCAATTGTCATAGCTCATCATAATCGCTTGCTTTAAGCTCTCTGCTCGTTTGTTCTCTCGATAGAATTTCTTCTTATCTGCTGGAGAGTAGTTACTGAGCTTAGAGTTGTTACTCGGTGAAATTAAACAAAGGTTGCCAAACCGATCGACATCCTTCATAGCTTCATACCCTGATGGGTCTTTCTGTGGGAAATAGTGTTCAACAGACGTTCGGAATGAGAACTGAAAATTATCTAACTGTTTGCCTAATTGAGCCCGACCAATGCCGTCAAAGGCTTGCCCTTTCACTAAATGCTTCCACAGCAAGTAATCCAAACGGTTAAAAATAAAGTTTTGCACTGCCGTTCCGGTATCAAGCACTTCAGAATCAAACTTGTCACCAGAACCACAAATCTCATCAAGATATTTATCGCTTAGCGCTTCCAATTGCTTTAGGTATTGCTCACCACTCACGTCTAAGTCATTTGGACTAGCTAATGAGCCTACAATCGCCAATGCATCATTTAGCCAACGCTTATAAGTTTGTGCAGGGTTCGATACGTGGAACATAGACAGTATCATCGCCAGTTGTTGATTGACCTCGTTACTCTCATCCTTACCAAATGAGGTAATGTAGTTAAAACTGTCCGCGTATTTTTCCAGCGTTAACAAACTCCACTTCTCATCAAAGTCTCGTTTAACGATATATCGGTCGAACAAAATACGGTATTTCAACAGATTAAATACAAACTCAGTCGGTTCTACCCTTAGCTTATGACTATCGTCACAAAATGCATCAAGCAGCTTTTTATCGTCCAAAGAAACGTTGTCATCCATGGTGACTTTAAGAACGTGCAGTAAGAAATTAGAAAAATCGATTATCGATTCAAAGCGCTCTTCTTTTTCATTTTCAAGATCATCCGTTTTATCAGAACGTTCTTTTTTGTGAATAATATTTAACAGCGTCATACCTTTTTCAGACTGCTTTGACTCACGGAAGTGCTTTTGAATCTCTGAGAAATCACTTGGAAAGGCTTGCCATTTATCACCAAATACCGCGGTTCGGATAGAAGGTTCAAAACCTAATTGAACATATCGCTTCATATTCGCGCAGGCATCCCAGATAGCCGAAAAACAGTCGCGCGCTAGCTCGTTATCCGCATAAACTGACATCAAATTAGCTTTAAGCACCTCATGTTTTTCTAGCTGTTCACCGCGATTATTCATGATTTCAAAGTAATGGTTTAGATCGGTATCTTTGGGTACAGATACACGCAAAATCACTACATGTTCAAGCAGGTACTGGCAGAAGACAGCAATGTCTAACTTTTTCGTTTTAAAGTAGCGGTCAATAATATCGTAGGCAGCGTGAATACTCGGCTCCTCCGATTCACCGTGACCAGCGTTCTCATACAGATCACTCAATGCTCGCTCAGATTTCGGGCGACTATCGAAGGTTAAATTGAGTTCTAATTCATCTAATCTTGATTGATCTAACGATTGCTGGTTCTTTAAATAAGCCAACAAAATCGACAACGTGGTATGACGCTGCTGCCCATCAATGGTTTCATAGACTTGAACTTGAGTATTTGGCTGACGTTCACGCTCATAAACCACTAAGCTACCGAGAAAATAATCCTTCGCTTGTTCCTCAGCTCCCTCCTTCTTATCCGCCGCATCATAAATATCTTGGATAAGCTGTTCGATTTCTGGCACACCCCATGCGTAATTGCGCTGATAGATAGGAATGACATACCGACTCAATGGTTCAAAGAGCTTTTTAATCGTTAATGGCTGTAGATCTTTATCGTTATTGTTCATTGGGGGTGCCATAAATCATTGAGTGAATCGAGTGTTCTACGTGCTTGGCGTTATTGAAACGGATTTGCTCAACAACGAGTGGCTGAAATGAGAGAACCTGCTGAGGATGAATTGCTTTACGGATCACGCGAAATAGACTCGTACCGTCAAAGCCACGCGCATAATTATCGATGGATTCCATCCCTATGCGCTGCAAGTTAAGGCGTAAATAATATGCCCAGCGATAACAAATTTTCGCGGCGTTTTCGAGTTCGATAGCGCCAAATTTATCGAAGTAGTACATCACTGCACACATAAATAGGTTTCTAACGTATCGGTCGCCTTTTCTACACATCTTTTCATTAACCGCATAGTCTTCGATAAACATGTGCAACAGACCATTTTGATCATTAAACAACTGCTTATGGATAACGATATAGTGCTGAATGTACTCAAAAAAGCGTTGTCCGTTAATCATGGTTTGATTAACTTGAAAAGGGTAGCTCTTAAGCTGTTTATCCCATTTTCGAACCGGATCTGCGTTGTAACTAGTTACGGCATAATCAAGGGCGAGCATCGATTCCGCATAGGCATAATGCGTCGTTTCTAGGTTAATGCCTTTAAATACGTCAATGTTGTGACGACTAAATTGAATACCATAATCACCATCCACCCAACGGCGCATCCGGAATAAGAACTCGCCCATGATCGTATGCAAGTTTACCGATTCATCATCAGGGTTGACGCCTTGTTCCCACAGCTCAACATGATGCAGGCGCTCACTCTGCTGCGAAGAATCCATCATTTCCCGCAGATGGTAGGCTTTAAGCAAATCATAAGGTGCCAACGCTTTACCACGTGCATTTTGAGAATCAAAAAACTGAAAGGCTTCACTAAGGTTATCCAGTGTCACTTCAATGAGCTCACATTTGTTTAGGACAAACTCAAGCAGTAACTGTTTATCACTTTCCGATAAACCCACAAAACGCTCATGTATGATCTGAGCATTGTGCTTGAGGTTTTGAATGCTGATGGAAGAGGTGAATTGACGTTCGAGTAAGGTTGGAGAGATATGCTGCTGATTTGGGTCTAAAACCGCACAAATCAGGGTTAAGGTCAGCAAGCGCTGCTGACCATCCACAATATCGAAATGACTGCCGTCATCCTTTTCCTGATGCAATACCACCGTACCAAGGCAGTAACACGACTTGGTACGGTGATTCAGAATATCGTCAATCAGTTGGTTAACGTGTTTGGGCAACCATTTATAAGGGCGTTGGTATTTTGGAATTTCTAGCTTCCGTTTCAACAACTCTGAAATAGTTTGTACCTGATTTGAACGGATAGCCACGGTTACAGAGCCTGTTCAACAATAGAATTCGTTAATTTCAACCGTGTTTTTTGGCTATGACGTACATGTTGTTTTAGGTCTTCGCAAACGCCCATGAGTTCATTAACCATGCTAACGATTCTAAACTGCTCTTCCAAAGGAGGGGTTGGTAGAACAATTGAACGACTCTTGGTGACAGAAATATTGTCTTGCCCTGCTGTACCAATTAGTTCAATGGAATCCAAAAAGGTCCCTGCCATTAGATAAGTATATATATATTGATTAAACAATCTCTCTATTGGTCTAAAGAATACAATTGCTTGGTTGCAGTTCCATTCAGGATAACTATCAGGGATGACAGCAATTTTTCCTAGTGGTGGACCAACAATATTCATCACTACGTCACCAGGATATAGTATCGATCTAGCTAGCTTTGATGAATGATAATCCGGATCAACAAACTGAGAATTATACTCAAAGTCAATTTTTTGATTGCGGATGTTATATACCTTCAGATATGGGACGCCAGCCTGCTCATGAAAAATACTTTTCGGTGGAGTAGAACCGGAAGTAATCCCATGACAAATATCATCCAGCCTGCACCACTCCCACCCATCCGGCAGTTCAAACGGCTTTTCATCATCCGCAATCGGCGGTAACGCTTTTTGCTTTTTGATTTTCTTATCTTTCACCAACTGAGCTTTCTCTTTAGCAATACGCTCAAGCAGCACAGAAGCTGATTCATCCGCAGGATTCTGTGGTACCAATTTACCCATAACCGCTAGTTGCAGAATGGTTTGTTTCAACTGGTCGATGCTCTCTTCAGTAGTGAATAAGGTATCGAAATGGGCGCTGATGCGTTGCCAGTTTTCCATTAACTCTTCAGCATTTTTGCTGTTGGTTAAGGTTGCCAACAGGGTTTCAACCAACACCTGATGCGCTGTAATACTGGCTTCGGTTTGCTGTTCCAGTTGGTCGCAGAGCTTCATCAGTTCATCGACTTTGGCGACGATGCGGTGCTGTTCTTTTAGCGGAGGAATTGGAATAACAAATTTAGATATATTCCCCATACTTAGATTTGGTCTGGCGTTATCTACCTGTTTATCATACATATATGAAACACAAGTATTGCTATTAAAAAATGTCAGGAAGAATCCAGAACTCACTTGTTGTGGAAAAGAGCGAATGAGGCATACGGCTTGATTAATATTAGCAATATCATCAATGTTATATAGTGCTGTTCTTCCGATAGAGGCACCAACGATATTCATTAGAAAATCATCTTTTCTTAAAATCGAACGAGGCTCAATTTCATTGAATTTTTGTTCTACATACTTTTTTTTATCAAGTAGAAGTTCAAACGCTCCTACATTTTCACTCGTAACGAAAAGAATATCTTCAGGATTTTCTGTATAACTAACCCCTTGCCATTTTGGAGATGAACCTTTAGTAATAAGTTCACATATACTTTCTAGTCTTGAAAAACACCAACCTTTAGGTAATTTAAAAGGAATATCCTTCTCTGAAATATTGGGGAGTTTTTTAGGTTTTTTTATCTTATTATCTTTAACCAACTGAGCTTTTTCTTTCTCTATTCTTTCAAGCAGAGCTGAAGCTGGCTCATCATTTGGATCTTGCGGCACTAACTTACCTCGCACCGCCAATTCTAAAATCAGCTCACGCAGTTTTTTAATGCCATATAAATCGAGTTTACTGCTGGTACCACGACCCGCGGTTGATTTGGTTTGAACAGCAGAAGTCCAGATATCAATATGTTGGGTGATTAAGCTTTCTACCGACATGCTTACGCCTCACCATTAACAGAAGACTTAAGCGCATTACCAAGAATGTCTTTTAACTGATTACGTAGCGTGGTGATCTCTTGCTGCTGCTGTTCATAGCTGGCAAGCAGCTCTTCTGGGTCGTAGCTTTCCACTTCATCCTGATAGGGGTTTTTAATGTCTAAGTTAAAGTTACGCTCGATAATGTCATCGATAGAGACTTTCCACGCCTGCTTGGTTTCAACCCGGCTGGCAAAACCATCGTCTTCTGTGCCCCACCAATCAATCTCGGTTTGGAATTCTTCAAACTTCATCGGTTTGGTTTTGTTGTAGTTTTTTACACCATCTGGATACGGGTGCTCATAGAACCACACGTCTTTGGTCGGCGTTCCTTTGGTAAAGAACAGAATATTGGTTTTGATGCCTGTGTAGGGGTTAAATACCCCGTTTGGCAGGCGCACGATGGTATGCAGGTTACACTCTTCAGTCAGCAGTTTTTTGATTTTGGTTTTAACGCCTTCACCAAACAGTGTGCCGTCTGGCAGAACCACACCTGCACGTCCACCGGCTTTATTGGCTGAAGGCTCTGCTAACACTTCAATAATCAACTGTAAAAACAGGTCGGCGGTTTCACGGGTCTGCATTTCTGCCGGAAAGTTCTTCTCAATACCGTCTTCTTCAGTGCCACCGAATGGCGGGTTCGTGGCAATCACATCGATGTCACTTTCCCAGTTAGACAGCGGTTTATTCAGCGTATTACCATGCTTAATCTGCACTGGCACTTCGACACCGTGCAACATCATATTGGTGACACACAATAAATGCGGCAGTTGTTTCTTCTCAACGCCATGAATCTGTTTTTGTAACGTCTGATGATCTGTTGACGTTTTTACATAATTTTTTTCAACATGATCAAAACTACAGGCAAGGAAACCACCTGTACCACAGGCAGGGTCCATAATGCTTTCACCCAATTTAGGGTCAAGGCGGTTCACGATAAAACTGGTCACGGCACGGGGCGTGTAAAACTCACCGGCATTCCCCGCACTTTGTAAATCTTTCAGAATCTGCTCGTAGATATCCCCGAACAAATGACGGTCATTAGAACTGGTAAAGTCAATTTCATTCAGCTTATTAATTACCTGACGCAGTAACGTACCGTTTTTCATGTAGTTAAATGCATCCGTAAATGCTTCTTTCACTACGAAACCACGAGGATTGCGGTCAACGGGTGCTGTCAGGTTTTTTAGCCCATAGAACAGCTCATCATTAACAAAATCCAGTAGCTGTTCACCAGTAATACCTTCCGGATTTTTCGCCCAATTGCGCCATAAAAACTTTTCCGGGATTGGTGATTTGTAGTCATCCAGTTCCAGCTCAAGATCTTCTTCCCGGGCATCAAATATTTTTAAAAACAGTAACCAGGACATTTGCCCAAGGCGCTGTGCATCACCATCAACACCGGCATCTTTTCTCATAATATCCTGGATAGATTTAATCACTGAACTGATTGACATAGTTATCTCGTTTTACTTCTGATTATATTGTTTTTTTACGTGCATCTCTGACATGTATGGATCCACGTTTAATCAGGCAGATTTTGAATCTAAGCTGTAGATTTCTGCTTCGAGTTCATGAATCGCTTGCTGATATTCAGACTTACCACCGAACCCTTGCTTAACAATTTCCGACACGCTGCCAATTTCGTTGAATGGCGCGACTTTCAGGACGGTCATGCTTTCTACTTCAGAAACACCTTCATCGGCGTATTTATCCAGTAAGCTTTCCAGCACCTGCTGGGCGACCTCACCGTATTTAGTGAAATAGTTACGCTTTTTAACGTTTTCCGCCCGCTCTTTGCGGGTTAAAGGCGGCATATCATAAACCACATGACAAATCATATCGAATGGATCGAGTTCTTTGCCGACTTCTTGTTCAAGGACTTCCCAAAGCACGCCAATTTCGGCTAATTCATCGATAATGGCCTGCTTGCGGTCAGACTCCTGCCACTTTTTAGCAAATTCGTCTAATGAAGCAAATTGTTTCGCAATGGTTTTTCGGGTGTAGTCTTTGAAGGATTCCGTAACCAGCTTGCCATCGCTGTCGTAATATTGAATACGTTCAGCTAACGCTTTTACCGTGACACCATTCACATGGAACTTACGCACACGCTCCGGTTCTTCTGTCCAGTCATCACCACCGTTTGATGTTGATGATGAACCAGAAGTCGGATCGTATTCACCTTCGGGGTCGTGAATTGAATCTGGTTCGATATCTTCACCTTCAAACGGATCTTCATCATCTGTACCATCCGTTCCCGTGATGATGTCATCAATCTCATCATCGTCTTCAAAATCTTCCGGCTCAGTCACTTTGACACGTTCCGGCTCACCGTCAAAACGTTCATCAGCAAACAGTTCGGTCGCTTTTTTGAAATCAAGAATGGTGAACCACAACTTGCCGTATCGATCATCAATCCGGGTTCCTCGCCCGACAATCTGCTTAAACTTTGTCATGGACTGGATGGTTTGATCAAGGACGACCAATTTGCAAGTTTTAGCATCGACACCCGTTGTCATTAACTCAGATGTTGTCGCAATAACCGGATATTTTCTTTTCGGGTTAATGAAGTTATCCAGCTGAGCTTTACCGATTTCATCATCCCCGGTGATTTTCATGACGTATTTTTCGTTTTTTGCTACCTGATCAGGATTCAGGTTCACTAACGCCCGGCGCATTCGTTCTGCATGATCGATATCGTTACAGAACACAATGGTTTTTGCCATTGGGTCAGTTTTTTTCAGGTAATTGGTGACGGTTTTTGCTACTAATTCGGTGCGTTCATCAATCACCATCGTGCGGTCAAAATCTTGCTGGTTGTAGATGCGATCGTCAATCACCTCACCATTTATATCAACCTGACCTTTGGTTGGTCGCCAGCCTTGTACATCCACATTGATATCAACACGAATCACCTTGTAAGGGGCTAAGAAGCCATCTTCAATACCTTGTTTCAGGGAATAGGTATAGAGCGGATCACCAAAGTATTCCGTATTCGATACGACGTCGGTTTCTTTTGGTGTAGCGGTCATACCAATTTGAGTCGCTGAACTGAAATAATCCAGAATTTCATGCCAGGCACTATCTTCTGCGGCACTACCACGGTGACATTCGTCTACAACAATTAAATCAAAGAAATCAGGATCGACCTGCTTATAGGCTTTTTGCTGCTCTTCCGGTCCGGTTAGCGCCTGATAAAGAGCCAAATGCACTTCATAGGCCGGGTCTACAGTACGCCCGGTGACTTTGGTCATTGCTGTACCAAAAGGCTGAAAATCGTTGTTCTTGGTTTGATCGACAAGGATGTTACGGTCAGCTAAAAACAGAATGCGCTTTTTCGCTCTGGCTTTCCATAAACGCCAGATAATCTGAAATGCGGTATAGGTTTTACCAGTACCCGTTGCCATGACCAGTAAAACACGATTTTCTCCAGTGGCTACCGCTTCTACTGTTTTGTTGATTGCCTGTAATTGATAATAACGAGGCGATTTACCACTTCCATCATCGTAATAGTCTTGCGTAATAACAGGCAGGTTTTCGGTCTTATAACCTTTCCAAATACAGTATTTATTCCATAGCTGTTCTGGTGTCGGAAAATCTTCTAACCGGATTTCGGTTTCAAGCTGACTTGGATTGGTTTTGTCATGAAAAACAAAACCATCTCCATTGGAAGCAAATACAAATGGAACTTCGAGCAAAGAAGCATAATCCAGTCCCTGCTGCATTCCTTTGCCTGCTTCGTGCTTGTTGGCTTTTGCTTCAATCACTGCAAGGGGCATACCGGGCTTATGATAAAGCACGATATCAGCCGACTTAACTTTACGTCGTGCTGCTATATTTCCCCGGACAATCACCTTACCGTCACGAAGTTTTACTTCCTGACGAATCTGGGTCATGTCGTCCCAACCAGCACTTTTCACCGCAGGCAAAATGAACTTAGTAATGATGTCTGTTTCAGACAACCTGGCTTTGTTTATTTTCGCTTCCATGTCACCGACTCGATATGAAACCCTTTAGTTAACAATATATCAAAATGGGTATATAAAACCGAGTCTTAATAAACAATACCCACATTTTTTATATTGAAAACAGGGGATTTATGAAATCACAATCGTCTCCAGGTTTGAAAATTAAACCTGTAGCCCATGTTTAGGAGCGCCGGATATGTAACCAGCATATCAAAAGCTGACTTTTTTACACTTAGCACCTGAGAGTGAATGACGGATATAGAACCGCTATAACTCTTATTTAGGTTAAAAATTTGGGAGAATAAATATACTTAATACGCATTCAATTTTCATAAGGTCCTTAAACTGAAGAAAGTAAGATAATCCATTATATTTAAAATGACAGAATAATATTCTGGTTGTTCTGAGATCTGAAACTATTTGAATCAGGTATATATATAGATAAAATGTATGATAGACTTTATTGATAAAATAATTTATATGTGTCATAAATGAGATTCGACGACCTTATTTATATGCTTGTTATTTATTTTTAAGAATATTTATAATTCAGAACGTTCAATGTGAAATTAAGAGTGAAAAGCGCATAGTTTTCATTTGATTTTTATCAATTGGAAACTGTATTATTTACTGACAAGTGAAGTTATGGTTCGGTTTGAAACCTTGCACATATAGAATGATCTCCCGCTACAGTTTTTAAATGTGGATATAAGCATTTTTGTTGAGTTTTGTATGACAAAGAATAAAAGAACAATTAACCTGGATGTTTTTGATTTAAATATAAGAAATATAGATTCCCAGATAAAAAATATTAATACCGATATTTCTGTTTCAATGTCATATGTAAGACGGGCACAAGGCTTATCGTTTAAGCAGCTTGAACAGCGTTTTTCAGGTCTGAAAGGAGACACCCTTAAACGTTACATGCAGCAAAGCTATCCATCAATGCGTCCATTGCATGTCGTTGCTGCTTACTCATGGGTGACTATGGTACCAATGACCTGTTTTTATTATAAAACTTTCTACCCTGATATAGATATGGATACATTAGAGGTTTTTATGTGTATCGGTATCCTGCCTTCAGAGCAGTTCAGGGTTGTTATCGATTTAATCGTCAATATGTTATCTGAGGAAAATAAAATATCATTTTTAAAATATAAAGAAGAGAAAGATAAACTTTATTTGGATGAAGAATATGACTATAGCCTTTTATTTCCTCCTGATGTCCTTGATATAAACTTATTTGCCATTGATTATTATCGTTCAATTGCAATAAAAACCAGAAGTTATCGAGAAGAAAATAACATTTCTGTTGAGCAGGCATGTAAGATGACAGGATTATCTAAATATCAGTTTAATGTTTTTGAAAATCCAAATAATATTACAGATCTTTCAGCATCTGTTGGGTTTAGGGTAACGATAGGGCTTAAATTGAACTCTTATGAGCACTTTACCAGTGAAATGAAACAGTATAGGAATTTTCATTATTTAAGACGTTTACAGCATATAAGAGGATCTCTGATTATTGATGCTTTGAAGAGATTAAATGAAAAAGATAAATTTGAACTGATACAGATATTAAAACATTTATCAAAAATATATAGATAATTGTTGAAATAAAGAGCATTATAGTTATGTGATTTATATATGAATCATTAATACTATAATGCATCTTATACTCATGCTTTCTTAATTGTTTAGATTTTTTAATTGTGCATCGGCTAATACAGATGCTGCCGGTAAAGCAATCATTGCTGCAGAAACTTTATCAGGATGCTGTAAATGACCCAGATGATCAGCATTCTTAATCACTACAAAGTGACTGTTTGTTATTTTTGTTGAAAAAATATATGCCTGTTCTTTTGTGACATAAGGATCATACTCACCAACACAAATAGTACATGGTATTTTAATATGGTCTAAATTTTGGGGTGAATAAGATAATAGTCTTATTGTATTTTCAAAAAAAACGCTGATTCTATAGGAATCAAATTTAGATATACTCCGCTCCGAAGCCTTGATAATCACTTTATTTCTGGGAATGTCCGGATGATCAGAAGTTAGTACCCGGGTAAATGTTTGAGCAAATTTATGTGAATTAATCATAGCAGAAGCAAGGACTTTCTTTGTTGCTTCCCTGCCAGAGCTTGGTATTCCGGGTACACCACCAAAAATAGAAAGGCTAATGACGTGCGGCCATATATCACATAGTTCAACTGCAATAGAAGTTGCATATGAAAATGCAATAATATGAGCTTTCTCTATTTGCATATGTTCAATGAACTCCAGCACCATTTGAGTTTGCTGCTGAATACTGACAGTGGCCTCCAGAAGTGGCGTTCTTCCTGTGCCGGGGGCTTCAAGTGTTAAACAGTTTAGGTGTTCGGAAAATGAGCGGGAGAAAGAATCAACGGACTCTATATCCTGCAAAGCTCCAAGAAGAAAAATAACATGTTGTTCTGTATTTTTGTTTTTATATAGGGAATATCTGTATGAATGACTATTTAAAAAAACGTTGTTAATGTCCATTTTTTACTCCTTAGCAGAATGGAGTCGACAATATAAATCATTCATAAGATGTGTCATGCGACATCATTAATTATTCTAAATTCAGAGGTGTTATGTGCATCCAGGTGATTAATTAAAGGTGTTTTGATAATCCAGTGTTCAATGATTTGAATTTTTAATTCTTTACTATAAAGATTGTTTATATTTACCTGAATACTATATCGAACTTTTGTGATGTTATATTTTCTATGAGTAGTGATTAGCAGAGTTTGTAATGAAAGAAATAATAAAAAATAACGCAGATGATTGTATGGGGAAAATATGACTTTGGTGTCATGTTATATGCCGATTTAATGAACCTTTATCCGGGGATCTTCTGACATGGTCAGAAAAAGATGCCAGGCATAGAGCAATTTGTGCTCTTCATTTCGTAACATCTCAGTATATAACGAAACAATGTAGTGATTAATATCAAAAATAATTTAAAGAAGCCGCATGTTCTATTGATGGTTTTGATGAGTAAGTTGTTGATATTTATATCACCCATCCCACACCCACATTTCCCCCAATAATTCAAGCCACCTTTTACGTCTAACGCCAAATTACTCCCTGCATACAATGACGCTGAATTTTTCAGTAGCTAAATTTTTCAGTATCAAAGGGATATGAATTTGGAATCCGTATCGAAAGAAAACAAATCTGCCGGTGTTTCATTTTCTGTGGCGCCGGAAGAAAACCAACTGTTAAACCGGTCGGCCAGAGAGAATATCAGAGCCAAAAAAAATGAAGCCAAGTTACGGCTGGAAGATCATTTAAGGCGCTTTCCACAAGCGGACTGGCAACAACATTCCTGAACTGAAAGACACCAATTTCTGAGTCATTTCTGTCTCTGTGGCGGAAAGGCTGTTGATACCCCAAGAACCGCAGCTAACCGGCTGGCGCAGTGAACGCCGGTGCTGCTTCGGGCTGAAAGGGTATTGCTCTTTAACAACCCGGACCCAGGCTGGACGGATGCCCGTAATAATCCGATCAATCACACCTCAGCGGGTTGCGCCGTGGGGAGGCGTGCGTCATCCCTTCGGGGATGAAACTGAGCCGCACTTAATGTGTATCAGTCATTATTCAATCTTATTCATCATAAGGAGGAATCTGATGAAACAACCTGATGACTCTGAATGTGTGTCTATCAATTTGAGTCTGGATGCAGAGACTTACGCGTCACTCAAAGCCTCTGCCCGGCAGTCGTATCGATCACTGAAAATGGAAGCCACATTACGCCTGATCGATCACGTCTGTCAGCTTCCGGAACCTTGCAGCACCCGGCTGCAGAACCGACCCGAAAGCAGTTTTAAAGTGCTGGTTCCCTGTTCGGTCCGGGATCAGCTAAATCCTTATTTATACCGGGGAAGTTATAAAACCCACTCGCTTTCGGTTGAAAGTGCCAGAAGGGTGAAAGACCACCTGCGGCGCTTTGAGGCGATTGCCGCCGTGGGGCTGGCCGGTCTCTGTGAGAAGACAGAGCCGGGCACAGAGAGTAACAACTAAACATGCAGCAACGACAGGTTGCGCATCATTTAAATCAATAAACAGGTGAATTTGAGTGGTTAAAACAAAACGATTAAATGCCGGAAATAAGCGCCGCAAGCTGGCAACAATCATCATGACTTCATTGATTGGCGGTCAACAGGCGATGGCTGGCGGACTGGAAACCGGAACAGCGGCAGCGACGGAGATTAAAGCCTGGCTGTATGGCTTTTTAGGGGTGATTTCCTTCATCTATCTGATGTATCTGGTGATGATGGCATTTCTGGATAAAAAGCCCTGGAGTGACGTGTTATTAGGCGTCGGTAAAGTCGCCGTCGCCGGTGCTGTACTGGTCTTCGGCCAGTGGGCGTGGGGATTGTGGGGCAGTTAAACATGGCGGACGAACCTGAATTATACGCCAGTTATCACTCTTTGAGCCGTCAGCCCCTGATCGCCGGGATCCCGGTGATCACTTTAGTGATTGGGTTTGCGCTGGTTCTGTTAACCACCGTTCTGGCGTTGCTGACAGTTGGTTTAACCGGGCTGGTTGTCCCGGCTCTGATTCTGTTCGGACTGCTTTATATCCGGATCCGCTGTGCTGAAGATTCCCGTGCCACTGAAGAGATGCGCTGGGAGCTGAAAGGTATGCAGATCCGGCTGATGTGCCGGTCCAACATGATTTCATTCACGTCAATTGATGAAAGTGAGCGCAGGAGAAAAGAAGATGTCAGTGAATGGATTAAAAACAATACCTCTGACCGGTAAGTTACCCGCTTACAATTATCCGGTGAACCGCACCATGATTTCACTGGGGGACGGCAAGTTGCTGTCTGTGGTGCAGTTGCATGGTATTCCCTTTGAATCTGAATCGGTGTCGTCGCTGAAAGCGGCTTTTTCATCGGTTTCCCTGCTGCTCAGAACGCTGGCGAAGCAGTATGGTTCCGGGCTTGGCGTCTGGACACATATCGTCAAAAAAAAGGATGAACTGGTCGCGGATAATTACCAGTTCGACAGTGCCTTTATGCAGGATTTTGCCAATCAGTACATCGACTCATTTCAGGGTGAAAACTTCTACAGTGTGAAGTATTACATCTCTTTCGTGCTGGAAGGCAGCGAAGATGAGATGAACGACCTGCTGAAGGTGGCTTTATCCGCATTCAAATCATTCGATTGCAAAGTGCTGGCGGTGCGTGATGATCTGCGCTGTGAGCATACCGAACTTCTCTCTTATCTGATCAATTACAACGATGAACCCAAGCCACTGACCGGCGATAAAGTGCAGCATGTGATTCAGCACAGCGACTGGCATTTTGGTTACGATGCCGGGGAAATCCGCAATTCCAATAACCAGCGAAAACAACATGCCGTCTATTATGAGCTGGATGCGTTACCCAACACACATCCGGGGATGTGTGATTTCATGTTGTCCTTCAACGGTGAATTCATCATGACGCAATCGATGATCATGATGCGTTCCCCGAAGGCATTAAAGCTGATCGATACCCAAATCAACCTGATTTCATCCAGTGATGGGGTTGAGCATGAGCTGGAAGAACTGGAGAGTGGCCGGGATTATGTGGCGACTTCTGAAGTTGCGTTCGGCTTTTATCATGCGTCTCTGGTTGTGCTGGGTAAAACTCAGCATGAAGCCCTGAAAAACGGCTCAGATATCAGTGGTGAATTTCTGGCGCGGGGCACAGTGCTCAAAAGGTCAAATCTGAAATCGCTCTTTACCTTTCTCAGCGTTTTGCCGGGATCAAAGCAGCGAATTAAACCGGCCCCGAAAACCACGACCAATCTGGCTTGTACCTGGTCGCTGCACAATTACTCGATCGGCAAGCCGACCGGTAATCCGGTAGGGGATGGCACGGCGATTTTGCCACTGAAGACCGCTTCTAATTCGCTGTTTTACCTGAACTGCCATGCTTCTGAATTAAATAAAGAAACTACCGGGGAAAAGTACGCCGGTCATACCATGATTCTGGGTGCTTCCGGTACCGGTAAAACTACGCTGGAAGCGACACTGACCGGCTTTTTTACCCGGTTTAACCAGCAAATTTTCTGTATTGATTACAAACGTTCAACTGAGCTGTTTATCCGTGCATTTGGCGGGGAATACTTTGATATTAAGGAAGGGGAAGATACGGGGATCAATCTGTTCCAGTTACAGCCAACCCCGCAGTTAATCAGTTTTCTTAACCGTCTGGTCTGCCGGCTGGCTGCTGACGAACAGGGCGGGGTGAGTATTCATGATGAGGATGAGATTAAGCAGGCAATCGAAACGGTGATGGCGTTTGACGCACCAATGCGGGGGCTGAGTATGATGCTGCAAAGTATTCAGGATTATGGCCTCCGGCAGCGCCTGAGCCGGTGGTGCCGGTCTCAGGACGGTAAACTGGCCTGGTGCCTCGACTCTCCCGTCAATAAGTTTGACCCGGACACGATGGATCGGGTTGGATTCGATTCAACCTTGCTGCTTGAGAAAGACGCCGGTGGCCGGATTCACGAAGCCAGTGAGCCGATTCTGGCCTGTCTGTTTTTCCTGAAAGACCTGATGCAGAAAGAAGGCAAGCTACTGCAAACCATTGTTGAAGAATTCTGGATGCCCGCCAGCTTCCCGCTGACGCAAAGCATTATGCAGCGCACGCTGAAGACCGGCCGCTTGCTGAACGAATTTATGGTGTTAAGTACCCAGTCGCCGGAAGATGCAATCCGGTGTGATATTTTCCCGGCGATTATTCAGCAGACAGCCACCAAGATTTATCTGCCAAACCCGGATGCGACCTTTGAGTCGTATCGCCAGTGTAATTTAACCCCGAGAGAGTTTGAAAAGTTACAGGCACTGGACAAACAGTCCCGGACCATGCTGATCAAGCAATCGAATACCAGTTGTTTTGCAAAAATGGATCTGTCCGGATTCGATGACGTCCTGCCGGTGATCTCCGGTTCAACCGATGATATCCGGCTGTGCGAAAGCGTGCGGGAAGATGTGGGGCAGAATCCGGACCAGTGGATACCAGCTTTGTTAGCTCGGAGGAAGCAGCGATGAAAAGAGCGGCTTGTTTATCGGCGCTGATCTGGCTGATGTGCCCGGTCTCCGCCAATGCTTCGGGGATTCCTGTGGTGGATGTGGCTTCGATTGCGCAGATGGTTCAGCAGGCTGCGATTCGGGCCCGGCAATTTTTGCAGACCATCGAAACGGCCCGGAATAATCTGGCGGCGATCAAAGCGCAGTCGGATTACTATCAGTCGATGGTTGAAGGCCATCCGATCAGTTACGAGGCGATTCTTTATGACCCGAACCTGAGAAAACTGGCAGATATGAGTGGCTGGCAGGCTTTGTATGAATCGGTGCAGGATGTGTCTGATCTGCGGCAGTCGTATGGATTGCTCAGTGATAATCAGGCAACACAGCTAAAATATGATCAGGCGTTGCGTGATTTTAAAATTCAGCAGCAGCTGTATCAGACGGCTTCCCAACGGAATAAAAACATTCTGAAGTTATTGGATGAGTTTGGCACCGCAACCACACCGGCCACCAAGTCGGATCTGGCCAACAGCATCAATTTTCAGGTCGCAGCCCTGCAAAATGAACAGAAAATGATGGAAGCCTTCAGCACGATTTCACACCGTAAGGCACAGCTTGAGATTGAAGGCAAGAACGCAGAAACCATCGACATGATCATGAACAGCGGTCTGACCGTCAATTTTGATTAAACCCAGGAGAACAAACCGTGAGATTATTTTTATCTGCAATCGTAGCGCTGCCTGTCTGTGTCATGCTGTCTGCATGTGACGGGGAAGCTGTCAAAACGGTTGATTACTATTCAGACCATATGGATGAAGCCATCCATGTGCTCAAGGCGTGTCAGTCTGATGCGTCCACCGAACTGAAACAAAACTGCCGTCACGCCAGAGAAGCGCGGGATGCACACAACAAGCAGACCGCTGAAATGGATACCGGTGCCCGCGTGGACTGGGAATAGGGTTCACCGATGGCAATGTTTACCACATTCTTCAGTTTTCTGGATGACGTGACCACGAACAGTATCGGTTCGTCCGTCGGTACTTTTCCGGTGTCATTGCGCCTGTATTTGGCGGCGCGGTGGGCATCTACATGGTGTATCTCGCTTATAAATCGCTGTATGAGCCGGAGAACATCGTGGTGATGGAGGTGATGAAGCTGATCGGGGCGTTGTGCCTGTGTACGTTTATTGCGTTCAATACCAGCTGGTATATGGCGCATGTGGTGCCGTTTTTAACCCAGTCCGGGGATGAGATTTCTTCCCGCGTCTGGGGCTCCGGCACCAGTGGTGCTGCCACAATTCAGGTGCTGTTCAATAATGAGATTAAGGCGATTAAAGCCTTGTGGGGCCGGGCGGATTTCGGCATTACATCTGATAACGGTGCCGGGGTGCTGGCGGTTCTCATGATTTTGCTCGTGGTGATTGGCTGGACGCCATTTCTGGCGATTGCGACCGCGTATCTGGCACTGGCAAAAATCATGGTGAGCTTTTTGCTGATTCTGGGGCCGCTGTTCATTATGTTTGCGCTGTTTCCATCAACCCGGTCGATGTTTCAGGCCTGGACCGGCCAGTGTCTGAATTACCTGCTGCTGACCATCGTTTATCCGATGGGATTCAATATTCTGGATCAGGCATTACATAAAGTTATTTTTGACTCCGGGGAGATAGAGATCAAAAGCATGCTGATGGCGAGCATTATTTTCGGCTTCGGTATTCTGGTTTCGCTGCAAATCCCGACCTTCTGCTCCAACTTATCTGGCGGTATCGGCATTAACGGGCTGGTCTCCAACATGGCACAGTCCGTCGGCGTGGGCGGACGGCTGGCACGCGGCACTTTAGGCGGTGTGAAGAGCGGTTATGCGCACTCCCGGAGCTTTGGCAAGGGGCTGGCTGATAGCAGGAAGAATAAGGTTAAGGCGGGGTGAATGCCGTGGATAAAACAGATATTTTTGACGGCATTCATTCTTTTGGTTGATTAAAAGCAAGATTGAAACGAATCTAACTGAATATTGTTCTTCTGCATCATCGACTTCACTGTAGTTTCCAATTTAGTGTTAGTCATAGGCCAACGGTGGTCTTTCGATGAAGATGGGAAAACGATATATAAAATATCGCCACTCGGAGTCCCTGAACCATTCCTTGGATTCACGTTAACACCACCCAGCCTTTCAGCTAAAGCTATAGACATTTCACCCAATGGTGATTGTCTTGGGCCTATATCAGCAAATACGAATGCTGACGATTTCTTTGTTTTTAGGTTATACGCATACCCTAAATCACCTTTATAGCCAGTCCCTTTTAGATCATAAAAACTTTTAGGGAAAACAATATATGGGATTTCTACTGAATTCACATACCGGTCAGGATCTGTGACGGATTTGTTTTTATTTTGAAGAGACGTTTTTGATAGAAAGTAGCCTTTATATTTACCAGATTTTTGAACAAAAGGTTTTTCTGGTTGTTCTGGGTCAACAACAAGAACATTTTTCCAACCCTTATCAGGATACCCTGCGTTCTCCAGGTAATCTAAACCAATATCATCTGGATGGTAGGAATTCGGGGCCCCGTCTGCATCGATGGCCTTATAACTGGTCTGGTATACATAAAAATTTTCGTTGAGCCCTTTTATTAACAGGGTGTCTTTATACGTTATCCATTTTTGCCCATCGCAAGCTATTGATGAGCCAGATAGTAACAAGCAAACAAGTCCCATTTTTCTAAGCATCAGATTAACCCTCTGACAAAATTTATGTAACAAACATAGTCAAATTTGGCTTAACTGCAATCAGTCACTCATTGGCCGCTGTTTGACTATAGTTCAACTTTCCAACAAAAAAGCTGCCATGGGCAGTTTTTTTACGAATAAAAATCAGGAACACTATGAAATTAAAAGCCTTATTGCTGCTGAGCATCCTGCTTGGCGGATGTGCATCTTCTCCACCGCCGGCACCGGAGCCAAAAGGAAAAGTGACGCCGGTGAATCCGAAAGTGGTTTACTTAAATCAACTCTACACCCGGCCGGAGGCAGGCCAATGAGTGAAACGATCGTCGATGCTGCACTGGCACAAACCCGCCAGTTCGCCGCCGGGAAACCCAAAATGGACCATATCAAAGCGGCAGAACAGTTATTAAAAGAAGCCAATGCCTTTGAAAAAGACAGAATTGCGCTGGCGAAGCGTTCTGAGCGGAAAGCCTGGATGATTGCTGCCATTTCTGTCGGGCTGGCGATTCTGAGTATTGTCGCCATTGTGATCATGATGCCGCTGAAATCGGTAGACTACCGCTTACTGACCGTCGATAAGCACACCGGGATTGCGCAGATTGTCCGGCCACTGGCCGATGCGAAAGGCGAAACCTACGGCGAGGCGTTAGATAAATACTGGATCAACCGCTACATCATTGAGCGGGGTAGTTACCAGTGGGAGACAATACAGGATTCTTTCGACTTCACTCAACTGGCGAGTTCAGAACAGGTGTTTTCCGGTTATAACACCTGGATTCGCTCTAAATCCTCACCGCTGGAGGTGTTTCAGGATCATAAGAAAATCAGCCTGTCTGATGTATCAATTGCGTTCCTTCCCACCAAAAAAGGCGACCGGATGTTAGCGCAGGTCTCTTTTGTGAAAACCGTGCTGAATCCGGATGATACCCACAGCCCGGAATACCTGCCGACCCGCTGGAGTGCCACGCTGACCTTTGACTATCGCCAGGAGATTAAAACGCAGGCAGATCGGTTGCTCAATCCATTGGGCTTCCGGGTGACCTCATACCGGGAAGACAGGGTGATTGAATGATAAAGCATATTGTAATCCTTGCGGGGGTACTGGTTTCAACCGCCGTACCGGCCGCCGTGATCCCGAAAAGAATCGCCGCCGATCACCGGATTGTATCCGCGATGTATGATCCGTCGAACGTGGTGATTGTCCGCACTAAAGCCGGAACCGCGACGCTGATTCAGCTTGAAGCGGGAGAAACCATCAGAAGCGATCAGAGTGGTTTGGGTATCGGGGATGCCGAAGCCTGGGGGCTGAATGTCCGGGGCAGTAATATTTTCTTTAAACCGAAAGCGGCGCAGCCGGATACCAATCTGACAGTCGTCAGTGACAAAGGCCGGACCTATTCATTTCAGCTGACCAGCAGCCGTTATCCGTTCTACATTGTGCGGATGCGTTACCCGGAACCAGTCAAACAGAAACCAGAACCTGTGCGGCCAAAAGTTCCCTGTACCGATGGTGCAGAAGGACATAACAATTTCAGATACAGCAAATGGGGCAACGGCAAACTGGCACCGCAATATGCCTGGGATGACGGGCGGTTCACCTGTATGAAATTTGCTACCAATCAGGAGTTACCCGTGATCTATGCCGTCGATGGGGATGGCAAAGAGTCACTGGTGAACTATCACATTGAACAGGATACCGTGGTGATCCATTCGGTTGCAGAACAGTACCGGCTGCGGCTGGGTGACAGCGTTCTGGGAATAAAAACCGGTTCGATTCACTACGCCGGTTACAACGACAAAGGCAGCACCATCGATGCAAAACGGATCATTAAACCAGCCGGAGGCGGGCATGGATAAACAACACAATGAATTTCCGTCTCCTTATGACGATTTCGGTGCCGATCGGGGCGCCGTTGAGGTGAAGTCCCGGACCCGGAAAAAGAAAACCGTGGTTGTGGTATTCCTGGCCGTTATGGTCGTGGCTATCGTGATTTCATCAGCCGGATTTGCCCTCTACCGTTACCATCAGCAAACGGCGCGATCTTCACAAACAACAGCAGAAACCGGTGAAGACAGTTCCGGGATTGAAAAGCGTAACCTGAACGATGGCAGTCACTGGTTGTTACAGGTCAAGGAAGAAAAACGCCGCAAAGATGAAAGCGAAAAGCAGCGTCAGGCGAAAGCAGATCAGGAGCGACTGGCCAGAGAGGAAGCCGAGCGTCGCCGTAAGGCAACACAGGCCACGGCTCAGCAGCATGCACCTGTGCCGCAACCGAAGCCAGTCGTGACAAAACCTGCAACGTCCGGGAAGTCTGAGCAAATCACCCCTGAAGTGCGTAAGATGTCTGGCGATTTGATGTTGGTTTCTGACAGTGCTGCGGCAACACATCAGCCGGTTCGTCAGGAAGACAGTGGTACACAAAGCGGACTCTTTGGCGGCGGAGAAAGTGATGCGTTCCATTCCCCCACTTACCGGAACGGCATCGCTTATCAGAGAAGCCGCAAATCCCGTGATTTCCTGCTACAACACGGCACGGTGATCCCTTGTGCGCTGTATACCCAGATCATCTCCGACTATCAGGGATACTTAACCTGCCGGGTAACAAAAGATGTCTACAGCGCCAATGGTGCAGCACTGCTGGTAGAACGCGGTTCGATGCTTACCGGCAATCAGCAGATGAAGCTGGAAGCGGGGAAAAACCGAATCTTCACCACCTGGGGCGATGTTGAAACCACGCAGGGGATTCATATCGATATCAATTCACTGGGCGCTGGCCGTTTGGGAGCCTCCGGCAACCATATCTGGGTGGATAATCACTACGCGCAGCGGTTTGGCGGGGCGATTCTGCTGTCCTTTATGGATGATGTATTTGATGCGCTGAGCAACAAAATCTCGGATGCGGATAACCATGGCGTGTCCTTCAGCAATTCAACCGATACCGCAAATAATATTGCTCAGGAAGCCCTGAAGAACAGCATCAATATCTCACCAACCGGCTATACCAAAATCGGGCAGAAAATAAATATTCTGGTCGCGCGGGATGTGGATATGTCTGGGGTTTATGGGTTTGAGTGAGGTTGTTTTTAAAGTTTATCCGCATGCTCTCAACGAAAGTATGGATCATTTTAGTATGCAGCGCTGATATTTTGTTCCATCAAATATGCCGACATGATTTTTAGCCTTTACTGCCTTTCACTAACCCCAGCCACTGCCCACGCAGTGGCTTTTTTATGGGAGAAAAACACCAAATGACCCAACCCAACGACTACGCTTTCGATGATGCGGCGACCGTCAACAAACTGCTGGAAACGACTGGATTACAGCGGATTCTCGATCTGCCGGGGTTAACCGAAGTGGCCGTGAACCAGCCCGGTGAAGTCTGGTATGACCGGGGCAATGGCTGGGAACGCGAAGACATGCCGAACCTGACATTGAAGCAGTGCATGGAACTGGCGAAAGCGCTGGCGACTTATGCCCGGTTGCCGGAACGCCTCAACGCAGAAAACCCGGTGGCTTCGGTGATTCTGCCCAATGAAGAACGGGGGCAGATTGCGATTCCGCCAGTGACGAAATCTGATGTGGTGAGTATGACCTTCCGCAAACCATCAATGACCCGCTTCTCGCTGTCAGACTACGAACAGACCGGTCGCTTTGGTCAGGTGCAGAGCCGGGATGCCAGCACAACCGGCCTGAGTGCGTTGCAGGTGCAATTGTTGGCGCTGAAGAAGAGCGGCCGCATCAGTGAATTTTTTACCATGGCGGTGCAGAACAACCTGAATATTCTGCTGGTTGGCGGTACTGGCTCCGGGAAAACCACCGTAATGAAAGCGATGGTTGATCAATTCCCGGCCCATAAACGGATTTTTACCATCGAAGATGTGCATGAACTGACGCTGCCCAATCATCCCAACCACCTGAACCTGTTTTACAAGCAGGGCGGGATGACGCCCAAACGTCTGATTGAATCCTGTATGAGAATGAAGCCCGATCATGTGTTGCTGGCGGAACTGCGCGGTGATGAAGCCTGGAGTTACCTTGAAATGCTGAATACCGGTCATGAGGGTTCGATTACCACCATTCACGCCAATAACTGCCTTTCTGCCCCAAACCGGCTGGCCGATCTGGTAAAACAGAGTGAAGTGGGGAAGACCCTCGATTATGCGCATATTATGCGGACGATCCGCACCAGTATTGATGTGGTGGCTTTTTTCCGGCGTACCCATCTGACGGAACTCTACTATGACCCGCAGCTGAAGAATTCACTGCTGAGTCTGGAGGATCACGGATGACGCTGTCCGGAAAACAGATCACCGGCCTGACGGTTACGCTGATTCTTCTGTTGATTGTCATGGCCACGCTGGGCGCTTATGTGGGTGCGGTGGTTTATATGAAGCTGACGCAGATTCCCGTCAAACCTTATCTAAGCTGGCACTTGATTTATGATCAGTGGCGGTTATACGGGCAGGATGTCCGGATACGGCCTTACCTGCAACTGGCGATTGCGGTCTGGGGAACTATCGCGGCGATTCCGTTTGTGTTGGCCGGACTGGTGATGTATCACGCCTGGGAGCGGCAGGAATTGTATGGTTCAGCCCGGTTTTCTGATGATACGGATTTAAGCAAATCAGGTTTGATTCCGGTTAAAGACAGCCGGGTACCCGGTGTACTGCTTGGCAAAGTGACGAAAGGACGGTTTAAAAACCGTTACCTTGAGCTGGACAGCACGTTGTTCACCATTGTGATGGCGGGCACCCGCTCGGGAAAGGGGATCGGGATGGTTCTGCCGAACTGTGTGTCGTTTCCGCACAACATTGTGGTGATGGATATTAAGTTTGAAAACTTTATCAAAACCGCCGGGATCCGGCAGAAATTCGGTCAGGAGGTGTTTCTGTTTGCCCCGGATGGTTTCACTTTCAACAGCGATGAGAGAGAAGGCGAGCAGCTGCATTCTCACCGCTGGAACTGTTTTGATTATGTCCGGCGCAGCACGACTTACCGGGTCGGTGATATTCTGGGCATCGCATCGGCTTTATATCCGGTGACCGGCGATCCGAAAACCGATATGTGGAATGAACTGGCGTCGAAGTTGTTTAAGGGGATTGCCTGCTGGATGCTGGATACCGAATCAGGCACTGGGGTCACGCCCAGTCTGCCTTATGTATTGCATCTGTTTGGCACCGATGGCGGACTGAGAGCCTGGATGAAGCAGCAGATTCAGAATACGGCGGTCAGTGATGATGCGAAATTTGAATTTAATGCCTGCCTGTCGATGGCGCAGGAAACATACTCTTCGGTCGAATCGAATCTGCTGGCGCCACTGGCGATATTCAGTGATAAGGTTGTGGCCGCATCGGTCATGGCCTCTGATTTCGATCTGAAAGACCTGCGCAGAAAACGCATGTCGGTCTATGTCGGCTGTCTGCCCGGTCGTTTATCGGTGATGTCGAAACTGTTCAATCTGTTTTTCGATCAGCTGATTAATGAAAATACCAAAGTGCTGCCGGAGCAGGATCCGTCGATTCAATATCAGTGCCTGCTCGTGCTGGATGAGTTCGCGGCCATTGGCCGGATTAATCAGATTGCCAAAGGGGTCAGCTATGTTTCCGGCTACTGGCTACGGTTTCTGACCGTACTGCAGGACGAAAGTCAGTTGCTGGACCCGAAACTCTATGGCCGGGAGACCGGCACCAATCTGATCAAAAACCATGCGGCGAAGGTGATTTATCCGCCGAAAGAGGTGGATGAAAGCGTCCGGAAGCTTTCTGATTCGTTGGGTACCAAAACTGTGAAGAGAAGGAAAATCACCCATTCTTACGGTAAAGGGCACAGCCGCAATGTCAGCCATGAGGAACATAAACGGCCGCTGATGTATCCCCATGAGATCGTGGAACTGGGATTTGAAAAGCACCCGGTTGCCAAACGGGTCGGGACTAAGATTCTGGTTCTGATGGAAAACCAGCGCCCGCTGCTGGCCAGAAAGCTGATTTATTTTGATGAGCCGCAGATGAAACACCGGGTTGATTACTCTGAGGCCCACATTCCCGCGATTCCGTTACTTTCTCTCGATTAACTCTTTTTCCATAAGGAAACCCCATGAAAAATGTCAAACAGTGTCTGACGGCGCTGATGCTTTTGTGTCTGTCTGTTTTATCCCGTCCGGCGTTTGCCGTCGATGAAGATAGCTGTTCAATCTGGCTTTGCCTGCCCACCGGATTTCCCTCCGGCTGTGGTAAGGCGCATAAAGCCTTTATTAAGCGTCTCAAGCACTTTAAGCCACCGTTGCCGAACATCTCCTCGTGTATCGTGCAAAACTCGGTGCAGCTTTCCGATGGCACCACAGAAACCGTCAGCCACATGACCAGCACTCATCGGCTTGCGGCTTTTGTCCCGGCTTACAGAAAGTGCATTCACTATGTTGAGCACGGCCACACGGAGCATTGCCAAAGCTGGAAAACCTACCCGCCGAAGCTCTATAAAAACCGCCGTTGTTATATTGATAAAGATGGTATTCACACCCCGCGACGCTGCTCCCGGACTCTGGATTATCTTGAAACGTATATGGATGGCCAGAAGTACGGTGAAACGTATTACTGGATTGGGGCCGGACGTAAGTTTGTGCTGCCGGCGGGGACGGTGGTGATGTAGGGGATAATCACCATGTTTTTGCCGGTTTTAATCTGGGATGTTATTGGTTTTATTTAGCCAAGGCAATGACTTCTGTAAACTTCCCCTCGACACCGCCCTGTCAGGGCGGTATTCTCATCAGCACTTATAGATAACCCGCGAGCCGGATATGGATAACTCCCCAAATTATGTGATCAATGAAGAAGACGCAGAGAACTGGCAGGTGTTGTTAAACAGCCCTTGTCTGTTGCCGCTGTCTGATCCTGACTTTCAGCTGCCGGAGCCAGAGCAGGTAAAACTGTTGCGTCAGTATCTGGGGCTCTCACAGGCCAAGCTGGGGCGCTTTCTGGGGAAAACTGTGACGCCGAAAGGATGCAGTCTTGTCAGAAAGTGGGAAACCCGTAAAAGCAGCCCGGAATATCGTGAGATCGATAAAAACAGCTGGCGGAGAATGCTCGCCGCCGCACAGCTATGTGATGTTCTGGATGATTTGAGTCTGGTTAAGGTGCCGTTGGGGAAGTGAGTTCAGGATAACGGGATACGATAGAGAGTTTTCCCTTTTGCACTTAAACTGGTTACCAGTTTGCCTTCAGCCACAAGTTTTTGAAGTGTACGTCGC
This sequence comes from Vibrio aerogenes, assembly GCF_024346755.1. Classification (NCBI taxonomy): domain Bacteria; kingdom Pseudomonadati; phylum Pseudomonadota; class Gammaproteobacteria; order Vibrionales; family Vibrionaceae; genus Vibrio; species Vibrio aerogenes. Next base: position 45,329 of record NZ_AP024863.1, read on the forward strand.
ACTAAGAGATGATCGTAGGTTGATAAATCTGAAAATTCAGGTTGTTTCGCTCCCCAGATACGAATTCTGTCTGGAGTGAAAGCTTCTCCTCTGTATTTGGTTAAAAATTTCAGTAATAACCTTTTCAGGTCTGGTTCTTTGACCATTTCTATTAAAGTATTTAATTCATTTTTCTCGGTGATCGTTTCGAGATGGTCAATCCGTTCTTCCAGATAACGTAAGTCCTCGGCATGTTCTGATGCTTGCCCCTGTATGATTTCCTTGAATTCTATTCCTCCTATTTTTGTAATCCGGATTCCCAGCTTCGCCCAGGGAGTCCACACAAGGAATAAAGCTGAGACAGAAATGATAAAAATTCCGCTGAGTCCCAAGTCTCTCGGGGACGCGAATTCTTTTGGTGACTGGATATATCTGTAGAAACAAAAAGCACAAATAGTCACCAGAATCAGACTGATCGTTGACACCAGAATTTGAAGCCAGAAAGGAATGACTAAACCATCAGTTATTGATCCAATTTCAGCCTCTGGTTGTTCAAAGTTCAGCGCCTGCTGGTTCATGATATATCCTCTTATGATTCTGATTGTCTAAAGGCAGCATACATTCATGTTTATAATAACAAAAATATTTATTATCAATGAGTTTGACCTTTGTATGAGTCGATCTATTTTTGGGGGGACTTACTATTTTATATGAAGCAATAGAGAAAAATATTATTGAATCCGCCACGCTGGGGCGGTATAATCTTCGAGGAAAGGTCGGGAATCTTCCATGACCTGTATGCGGAGTAATAGTTATGTTTACACCTGAAGAATTCAGTGTCCTGAATTCATTTTCTCCAAGCGAAAAAGCTCTGTTTAATGAAGCTGCGGCGCTTATCTCAGTCAAATCCAGAACCAACAGGGATGTGTTCAATACTGCAGAGTTTGCCAAACGGTTCTGCCAGTACAAAATCGTTCATTATGAACAGGAAGTGTTTTGTCTGCTTCTGCTGGACAACCAACACCGGCTGATCGAGTTTGTCGAACTTTTTCACGGCACGATCAATCGTGCCAGCGTTTATCCCCGCGAGATTGTCAAAGAAGTGCTGAAGCACAATGCAGCGGCGGTCATCCTGACTCATAACCATCCTTCCGGCGTTCCGGAGCCTTCTCATTCAGACAGAAGAGTGACACAGCAAATTGTTCAGATACTGACGCTGATTGAGACGCGTGTATGTGATCATATTGTCGTGAGTACTGGTGGATGTGTTTCTTTTAGTGAACGAGGCTGGATATAGCCGTAAATGTGCGGTCTGAGGGCCGCATCATTGACAAAACAGAAGTGAGGTTAAGTGGTATGGAATATTCAGGATATTATGGGAACAGTGTTGCGGAGCATGAGAGATGGCTGGATTTGTTGGAAAGCCCCTGCATGTTGCCACTTTCGTCTTCAATGTATCAACAACCAACGCCGGAGCAGGCGCGTTTGGTACGTCAGTATTTAGGACTTTCTCAGATCCAGTTAGGACATTTTTTAGGTCAGGCAGTCAGTTTTGAAGGTTGCCTAGAAGTTCAGTTGTGGGAGTCAGAGCATCGGATTGATTCCGGCAACTGGCGATTGATGCTGGCGGCTGCAGGGTTGTGTGATTTAAGGGAAGATCTGCTTTTTCTGAAAATGAACAAAAACCAGCCAGATGTTTCAGGGTAACTATTTCTGACGCAACATAACTAAATGTACTGCTGGCAATATCATTTGTTGTGATTAAAATCGGGATACCAATTGGCGCAAGAAGAGAGTGTTATGCTTTACAAGTCTGTCTGTTACCTGAAAAGATTACTGGGGCTGTTACTACTGCTGCCGTCTCTTGGTGTCTCGGTTTTTATGTTTGCCCTGGGCGCTGTTTTCTCGATGAGGTTTATTGGGTATGTATTCGGGCTCCAAATACCGATTATTCTGTCGAATATCGTCATTTGGCTGGCTGTTGTGAGTGGTGGTGTTCTTTGGGCGGTGAAGAGTGGGCTTGTTGGAAAGCGGTGGTGAAGGGTGGCAGTACTGTCGCGGGTACACTGTGGTAATCATTTGGTCAGCTCTTCCTGAATACTCCAGCCAGAGGTGTCTTTTCCTCATGTGCAAGTGGAACAGAAATTTAACCTCAGTTCTGGATAAGAAATTGAGGATAAAAAGGAACTAATTGCTCGTTCCCCGATCTGATCATTCGACCAAAAGTGAACAGAACAAACAAGGAACGAGCATGGATAAGTTAACCAGAGCTGAGCTAGTACAGCTCTGGTTAATAAAAGAAAAGGATCATCATGAAATATGTTATGACTGCTTTTCGCTATATCAATTGCCTGACGTCTCAGCTCCAGAAAAATGAGTCACAGCCAGATGCGGTCTGAGCTAGTACAGGTGAGTACAGGTATACTATATTCATCACCCTCATTCAGCTTATGATACACTGGAGTGCCCGTTTGTTTTTTTAGTGCAAATAATCACACCAGTTGACCAGTTTATTTGTGTACAGACCAAATCGTCCCGCTCTGCCAGATAATCCACCAATGCATTGACTTTTTCTTCATGCCCCTCCGGCCAATTTTCCTGTGGAAGCATATCATCAATCACATACATCCCACCTTCAACCAGTAAATCCAGCGTTTGTTCCAAATGATAATATTTGCCTGGCCAAGTATCGGCAAAAATAAAATCGACTGAATTTTTCTCCAGACGATGAATCGTCTCTGCACCATCACCCAAAACTAATGTGAGGCGTGGATCTTGGTTCAGGTATTCCCGGGCAACATTCATAAGCGCTTCTTCGTTTTCCACAGAGACCAATTTAGAGTCAGGGCACATTCCGTTCAACATCCAGCACGTTGAAAGCCCCGTACCTGTTCCCAGTTCCAGAAACATGGCGTTATGTTTAGAGGCACAGAGCGAACTCAGCAGGGTGCCTGTATGAACATCTGATAACTGAGTAAAATTGAGCTTTGATGTCGCTTCATATAAGTCATGGTATATCTCAGGGTAGGTAATTTTCTGTGCTTTCATTTTATTTCACTTCTTCTGTTTGTTAATCATGCGTTTTGATACTTCACAATATACTGTATGTTACATCAGGAATAACCTGCCGCTGAGTATAAAGAATGCCTTTATCTGTCAGCTTGTAATGATAAAGATTATCTGCCATCCATAAAAAACGAACAAAACAAGTCATCAAAATGCCAGCACCTGCAATGACCCAGAAACCTGTCCAGTTATCTCCCCGTACAGCCAGCCAACCAAAGAACAGAGCAAGAATAATCATGGAAATGGCCATACCATTTTGGAAATATCGACCAAATTTATCTGAGCGGACTGAATCAACCCGAATCTGCCAACGATAGATCTCCTTCGATTTTTTAATCTCTTTTTCCAGAGATTCCCACTCTGGCATATCTGACTCTTGATCTATATTCTGACTCATTGAATCCTCACACTTAATTCAGGGCCGAAAGGTTAATCACCTCGTGCGTGGAGCATCAGAACTTCCGGTTTTCCGGGATGAATGAATAAAGTCACGAATATCCCGAAAACGGGTTACTTCAAATGCCTGACTACCGGGGATAATTGATTGTAATAACTCCAGCAAATGCGGCTGTTCATGTTGATCGCAATAAATTGTTCCTGAATAATTCGGACTTCTAATGTCACTGGATAGTTTTATAAGCTTTTCATTCTTTAAATGAGCAAATTCATATGCCCCCTGAAAATAAATCCAATATTCATTTACCACCGGTTTAATTTGAGTCATGCTAAATGACATCAGCGCAAAGGCTCCGGCACCAACAAAAGCTAACGGGCCAACCAACGCTGCTGCAAGTATACAGACACCAATGCCTACCCATGCCGTTCCCCGCACTATACTGTATGTTACTTCAGGAATAACCTGCTGCTGAGTATAAAGAATGCCTTTATCTGTCAGCTTGTAATGATAAAGATTATCTGCCATCCATAAAAAACGAACAAAACAAGTCATCAAAATTCCAGCACCTGCAATGACCCAGAAACCTGTCCAGTTATCGCCCCGTACAGCCAACCAGCCAAAGAACAGAGCCAGAATAATCATTGTTATGGCCATACCGTTTTGGAAATATCGCCCAAATCTCCCCGAACCAGCGGAATCAACTTGAGCTTGCCAGTGATATATTTCTTGAGCGTCGTTTAATTCTTGTTCTATCTTTGCCCATAATTTTTTTTCTCGACCATCAATTTCTGATGATCTTCTATTAATGACATGTTCTTTCCTTCAAATATTTACTTAGTAACTTCCACAGCCCGAACACCTTTGGCAGTTGTCGAATCCTGAACTTCCAGATGAATAACACCACCGACAGAACTATAACCGCCATAGTACAGATGGCAGGTAGCATCCGGGTTATCTCTTTGAGTTGATGCCCACAAATACAAAGGCATTTGTAACAGCAAGGCTACGATATCTTTGATCGTTCCGCCGGCGGCAACACTGTAGCGCAGTAAGTGACGGCCATCCTGTTCTAGTCTTTGCCATTTCCCGTTCTGCTCATTGACCAGTTTGGGGCTGCCTGCCATATTGATTGCGCCTGTACTCATTGGTGTACGGGTAATTTGCAAGCCTAATTTATCACCTTTTTTCACCAGCGGTGGCAGGTCGATTTGCAGTTGCCATTGCTGGTCTGGTGCGTAGATTGATGCATAGGAATTTTTAGGCGCTTGAATGGCAACCAACCGGGCGACCGGGCGATACATTAAGGTCTCAAATTTGGTCAGCTCTTCCTGAATACTCCAGCCAGAGGCGTCTTTTCCCCATGTGCAGTGGAACAAAAATTTAGCTAAATCATCCCGGTGGAACAGGTTAATCAGGATGATTCTGACATGGCACAAAAACAAAGCCGCAAAAAGCGGCTCTGGAGGAACAGGAGATGGTAGTTAATCAACCAACGAATCCATATATTTTCCAATATCCTTAAATCGCTTGACGCCAACAATATCGACATGCCCAAGTACTGATTGCATTGATTGAAATAATTCATCTTTCTGCTCATTTTTGCAGAAGATTGTCCCCATATAGTGATAATCCAAAGCATCTGTAAATAATTCTATGACTTCCTGATCCTCAAGATGAATGATGGTGTAATTACCTTTAAATAAGATTCCCAGATCAGAAATGGATGAACTAAAGTTCGTCATGTTAAATGACATCAATGCAAACGCCCCTGCACCAACAAATGCAAGCGGGCCAACCAGTGCTGCTGCAAGTACACAAACACCAATTCCTACCCATGCAGACACCCGGACAATCTTATAGGCAATCTCAGGAATGATTTGTTGCTGCGTGTAATAAATCCCTTTTTCGGTCAATAAAAAGTTATACTCTGAGTCGGCCATCCATAAAAAGCGGACGAAAAAAGTCATTAATACTCCAGCGCCCCCAACAACCCAGAAGCCTGTCCAGTTATCTCCCCGTACAGCCATCCAGCCAAAGAATAAGGCTAAGACAAACATTATAATAGCCATACCATTTTGAATCTTACGTCCAAATTTACCAGAGCGGGCTGAATCTACTTTAATTTGCCAACGAAAAATTTCTGGGGCTTTTTGGATCTCCTCTTCAATAATTTCCCACTCAGATTTGTCTTTTCGTTCTGTATCTTGTGTTTCATTATGATTCATTGAATCCTCACAATAAATTACGCAGTAATTTCGACGACCCGGACATCTTTGGCAATTGTCGAATCCTGAACTTCCAGATGAATAACACCTCCGACAGAACTATAACCTCCATAGTACAGATAGCAGGTAGTATCCGGAGTATCTTTTTGAGTTGACGGCCAGAGGTATAATGGCATTTGCAGTAATAATGCAATCATATCTTTATCAGTGCCACCAGCAGCAACACTGTAACGCAGTAAGTGGCGACCATCCTGTTCTATTCTTTGCCATTTTCCGCTCTGCTCATTGACCAGTTGGGGGCTGCCCGCCATATTGATTGCGCCGGTACTCATTGGTGTCCGGGTAATTTGCAAGCCTAATTTATCACCTTTTTTTACCAATGGCGGCAGGTCTATTTGCAATTGCCATTGCTGGTCTGGTGCATAGATTGATGCATAGGGATTTTTAGGTGCTTTAATGGCAACCAACCGGGCGACCGGGCGATACATCAGGGTCTCAAATTTGGTCAGCTCTTCCTGAATACTCCAGCCTGAGGCGTCTTTTCCCCATGTGCAGTGGAACAGAAATTTAGCTAAATCATCCCGGTGAAAAAGGTTAATCAGGATGACCCCGACCAGATAGATGATTCCCATCCAGAATAATCCGGTTAGCATCCATGGGGCTAACGTTGTGCAAATAGCCCAGTTGACAAAAAAGCGACTTCCAAGCTGCATAATCAACTGAGCACCAAAGATAAATGTATTACCAGCTGCTGCAAACGCCTTTAAAAAATAACCTGAACTCTCCAACAGACCACTGTCATTATCAAAAGCTTTGTTAAGACTGTCCCAGATTTCCAGTCCTGATGCCAGAGCACCCAAAAAAGAAGTGGTTAACATTAAATTAGAAAAACGTTTTACCAATGCTTGTTCTGTTACGGCAAACCCTTGAGATCTTTTCAGGGCATTACTCACAGACATTTTCATCAGTCCCTCTTTTGCCGAAACCTGCGTCCATACCCGATCCAGCGAAACAGCATAAGCAAACTGACAGGTGTAAAGAGTACTGTAAAATGGCTCCAGCAGAGCTTTGACTACGTCGGCTTTGGTTTCTGCGCCTTTAAGTTTTTCCGGCAGGCTCATCAGTACCAAAAAGGTATTCCAGACACCAAGGCCGACCATCAGGCCGCCCAAACCGCCGACAGCATCGGTGGCGGTTTTCAGTTTGCCACCGGCCGCCGCTGCATTGCCCCGGATTTTTTGCATATTTTCCGTAATGGCGCTGCGCATCGCTTCATTGAGCGCTTCCCCTTTCACCCGGATTAACTGCGGCATTTTATTCTGAATGGTTTTTTCCAGCTGCTGAAATAACTTATCGTATTTCCCCGGTTTAATCACTGTACCGGTTTCCGGGTTAATCAGTTTGGACATGCCTGTCAGAATCGGTTTGACCAGCGACTGCATGGCTTCGGCTTCTTTCAGATAGTTGGGATTAGTTTGCAGCACGGCCTGTTTGTCCACGATGCCCCCGATCAGAACCATTCTCAGCCCGTCCACTAAACTTTCCGGATTGTGGTAGGCAGGCAGCAGCAAATCAACCAGTGTCTGCCAGCTGTTGGCTGCAGTGGTCTGCACGGCTTCGGCCAGAGCTTCGAAGGTTTTCTGCACCGGCACAACCTGTGACTGAAACCAGTCTTTATCCTGTATCCGGCTGTCGCCACTCAGAGCATTCCAGTTCGCAACCGCTGAACTGACGGCGATATCATCGCCGGGACTGTCTGCGGCAAGAACCTGCTTGTGCAGCCCCTGAATCTGCTCATCAATCGCCATCCAGCTCTCTTTGGAAAACGCACTGGTTGCCAGTGCAAACAGATTATTGGGAGAGTTCAGGGACAGGGTTTTCTCCAGTTTATGGTGCTGCTTCTTATCCGGTACAGCGCCTTTCAGAATCGCAACACTCTGGCTGACCAGATCCAGCAGATAACTGATATCATCTGCAACCTGCGTATCAATACCGACACTCAGGGCGTCTTCTTCCAGCCCGTCAATGCCCCGCAGTACTTCGTCGTAGCGCAGGGTGATTTTGGTGTCCAGTCCTGCCAGCGCCTGATAGTGCCCGGTCAGGCAGGCTTTCAGCCCGTCCCAGTCAATCTCTTTGTGATAGATATGTGTGCGTGACCATTTTTTGTGCATACCCGGCGTGACTTTCAGGCCATAATTTGATGCCAGCTCTGCCTCCATTTTTGCCGCGGCTTCTGCCGCGCCGGAAGCCGGCATATCGTGTTCAGGCTCATAGGTCGGGCTTTCCAGCCGGTGTTTGTCTTCCTCTGCCAGTGCACTAATCAGTAAATACTGGTTGAGCAGCTCTTCGCATTCCAGCACCCGGAGCGGATCTTCCCGGCTGTGCTTATCCAGTTTTTCTGCCGGAACCCGGACCCGGCCAATCTCCCGCACAATCTCAGCCATCCGGATTTTATGAACGTTCTCTTCATCACCGAGAGCTGCTTCTTTTTCCGCCCACAGGTGAGACAGGTTTAATGTGAGATCGGTAATATCACCCAGCGGATCATCGAGGGCAATAAACATCGCCGTAGTGGGATCTTTCATCCCTTTCATCACATCGCCTTTGGCGGTGGCAGGTTTATCAGCGACCAGTTGATACGGCGTCTCTGATTCCGGTGGATCCTCCGGTTTTTTCAGCGGCGTACAGGTTTGACTGAAGGTTGCGTCATCGGGCGCTGAGCCCTCATAAACATCGGCCACCCGGTCAGCGAGTTTATCGATATAACCGGCATGGGATGCTTTGAGTGAATTGCAGAATGACTTGAGATTCACCCCACGCATCCACTTATGGCGGCTGCCACTGTCTGAGCGCATATGTTCGCACACCCGCCACGACCAGCGGTGAAAGCTGTAGGCGATATACAGTTTATTTTTCGCCGGATATTCCAGAAAAGGCTTTGTTTTACCGGGGCTGCCGCGTTCTTCCGTCTTGCTGGCTGCTTCATTGCTGCCCCAGTCTATCTTAATCAAATCACTGCCTTTGACCTGATATTCATGGAAGGTGTCATCCGTTTCATCACACACATACAGCCAGCCGTCACGAAGCTGGCGCAGGGTATAACTGGTATTTTTCAGGCGAAGCGGGCCCTTCCAGTGCTCTTCTTCAGAAAGGGGATGTTTACCGGTGAGTTTATCCGGATTATCCGGAAAAACAGGATCCTGAATCATGTCGTCAATGGCATAACGGACCGGGACAATAGACATGACCTGTGATTTGACCGGACACTGACCCAGTGCGCTTTTGATATCTTTACTCATACCACGGACTCCTGTAGGGCTGGTGATGAATGGTATTGCTCAGCCAGCTGAGCTGCCTGTTCAATACGCTGAGACGGGGTTTGCTGTGAAGGCTGATGGATCAACTGGTGGATCTGTGGATACTTTTCAGATGTCAGGGCTGCTTCGCCCAGCCATCCGGCAATGCTGAGATAGTGGATGACATCATCCTGTGTGGTAAAGCCCAGCTGATAAGCCTGCTCAGTCAGTTTTTCTGTCCATGTCAGTGGGTCAGACTGCTCATGAAGGGAATGGGGGAAATGTTTCTCCATATGCAGGTAAATGTCTTCCAGTGCATTACGCCATGAAATTTCATCAAAGGCAGCCCACTGCGTATCATCCAGTTTGTAAGGCAGTTGCTTTAATGCACCGGCCAGATCAGGACGATGGCGGATTTGCCAGCCATCGCGGGTGGGCAGCCATGCAGTTTGTATGAGATCCCACAGCTGGGCACAGTGGCTGTCGAGAAGAATCAGCGCGGCTTCCGGATGTGCCATTTTCAGAAATACCTCACTGCCATAAGGAGAAACCACCTCAATCAGGGTTCGGAGTTGATCGCCGATTTCATCCTGTGTTTTATCTGAGCTGAAAAAGAATCCGGCAGTGGGTTGGTGTTGCGCCAGAAACCATAACCGGACTTCGGCCGTGGCTTTAATCAGCCACGGTGAAACAGCCTTCAGTTCATCATAAGGCGGATAGAGATAAATGGGCTCCGGGGTCTGAATGTCCGGCAGTTGATACAGAGACCGGGCAAGGTCAGGGATCTGTCCGCCATCCACCAGCAGATAAAGCTGACCGGATTTGGCATAGATATCCGGCGCCGGGGTGTCAAAACGTAACATCATCAGTCCGTGATCTCCGCAATAATCTTACAGATTTCACACACACCTTCTTTACTGCTCAGTGCCTGTTGCTGGTTTTTCACCAGCAGCGGGGAGCGCTTCGGCGTATTCAGTTGGGTCTTCGGCTTTTTCTTCTCCACATAATCCACAATCACCGCTTCCGCGCCGGTCATACCGGTGATATCTGGCGGCACCAGCTCTTCCGGTGGTTTCAGGGCTTCGAGGATTTTTGGCATCACCGCATCTTCGCCGCCGTAACCCGAGCCGCTGCCTGCGCTGCCGCCGGAGTTGAGGTTAATTGCCGGGCCGACCACACTCACGCCGCCCGGATCGAGTTTGACGAAGGTGCCGCCGACTTTGATGGTGATTTCACTCCCCGCCTGAAGCACCACCGAGTTGCCACCTTTGAGGTGCACTTCTGAGCCCGCATCGAGGGTTTGTTTACCGGCGACTTTCTGATGGAATTCTTTATCGACGCTGACGGTGCGGTTTTTGGCGATCTTGATCCGCTGCTCGCCTTCGATCACCAGATGATCGGCTTTTTTGACATTACCGGACTGGTTGTTTTCGATCGTCTCGTGGCGGTCGTGTTTGATGTCGGTGGTTGAGTCGTTTTCGATCAGGGTTTCGACATCTTTCTGCGCGTGCAGATAAATCTTCTCGCTGCCGGACTGGTCTTCAAAACTCAGCTCGTTGTAACCCTTGCCCTGATGGGTCTGGGTGCGCAGCACGGTTTTGGTTTTATTGGCTGGCAAGGCATACGGCGGGGTGTTGCTGGCATCATACGTCCGGCCGGTGACAATCGGTTGGTCCGGGTCGCCATGAAGAAAACTGACGATGACTTCGTTGCCAATCCGCGGTACCGTCACCATCCCCTGCTGACCGCCAGCCCAGCCCTGTGAAACGCGGATCCAGGCACTGCTTTTATCGTCCGAGCCATCGTAGCGATCCCACGGGAAATGCAGTTTCACCCGGCCATGTTCGTCGGTGTAAATCTCTTCTCCCGGCGGGCCGACCACCAGCGCAATGCTGGGGCCATCGACGCGGGGCTTCGGTTGCGGATGCGCGCGCCAGACGCTGTCGCCGGGAATTAAGGTGAACTGGTTGCTGTAGTCGGTCGCACCGCCGGAGCTATCTTCTTCCAGCGCCTGCGGCTGACTGCCGGTGTGGCTGACCTGAACCGCCAGCCAGAGCCGGTTCATCGCATCATCGTCGTGCTCTTTGACTTCAAACCGCTGACCGGCCTGAATTTTGGTTTCGTCACTTTTACCGCTGACGGTATGGGCCGCGCGGCGCAGATATTCCAATCGAATTTTATTGAAAGCTTTGCCGTTACCATCGTCCTTAAAGCGGCCGGGGAAGTCGAAATGCTCGTACATCTCTTCCTGATAGTCCATCGCCGTGCCGTCTTCTTTTTGTGAGAAGTTGTAGTCGGGCTTTTTAAAGCTGTAATCGCGCATTTCAATCGAGCTGACTTCAGAGCGTTTGCGTTCGGTCATCGACGAGATATAACCGTCCGGATTCGCACCACCGGAGAGGCAGTTATACGGCGCTTTGCCGCCGAGTTTCGGGAAGCCTTTGTCGTGGTCGGTGATCACCAGCATGTGTTTGCTGTCTTCATGGGTGAATAGATACATCATGCCTTCTTCGGCCGCGAGGCGGTGGAAGAAAGCCAGATCGTTTTCCCGGTACTGGACGCAGTATTCACGCACGGCTGGCGTGCGTTTGAGGTCAAAACAGAAATCGGAAATCCCCATTTCACCGAGGATGATTGAAATGATGTCCTGGGCATTTTTCTGCTGGAAGATCCGGCTGTTGCGGCGCATGGCTAAACGCTCCAGCGACGGCACCAAAGTGATCGAATAAAAGGTGTGGTGGTGGCCGGTGTCGTGTTTGTCCAGTGCGCGGATCACGCCGTGAACCTTCTGCACCACTTTGCCGTTGCGGATCACTTCCAGCAGCGCTTTGCTGTCGATAACTTTTTTCGCGGGCAGGCTGGAACTGCTGCGGCTGGCTAAATCAATGTGATAACGGTAGCCGAAATAAGGGTTACCGCTACTGTCGACCGCGTCTGAAATGGACTCGTCCCCGTGAAAACCACGCACGACGAGGGTATCGTCACTGATCCCGTCGATGGTCAGCTTAAAATTTAGTCTTCTCATTGATTAGCCTGCTTTTCGTTGTTATTGAAACGCTGTTTAATAAAGCGGAAAAGCATTTTACATGTCGCTCACAGATTTGCGGAGCTGGGAAAATGCGTTTTATCACTGGATTGGGTTTTTGTGGGAGAGTCTCACATTAAATAAATAAGTTAATGATAATTATATATTTAATCGTGTGGGGTGAATGAATTAGTCTTCTGTAGATATTGAGAATTGGATCTGGGAAAGAGTTCAAAATAGTCAGTTCATCACTCTGATTTTATTGACACAAAATAGACAAGGGGTTAAAGTTATAGAGATTTCGAAAGTCTATCACATAGACAGTTTGCTAATACCACATAGGGTTCTATGTGGTGTATTTTCGAAATTATGAGCGTTTGAGGGTGGTTCCTCAAGTTAATGCGTTCACAAACAAAAGCGACCAGAACTGCGCTCTGGTCGCTTTTTTTGTGCCTGAAAGATCAATAATCTATTTCTTTTTCTCTTCTTAGCAATAAATGTTGTTTTGACATTGTTTTTTTAAGATCCAAGGCATTTCTGAGGATCTTTTCCTTGATCTCTGGGAAATATTTCATTAGATTGAATTACTGATAGATAAAGTTTCGGACTAACCACCCGGCGTCTTTAATTATCATCCACTTAATGAGCGCAGATTTTATGAATACTACTATTCACAGTTTCTTACATACCAGATCTATGGCTGAGCTATCCTGCTCAGTATCTAATCGTATGACTAAACCGATCCGCGCCAACTGGAATGCGGAGCGGTTCAATGTATCCCGAATCTAGCGTTTTCCATTATCTGTACATACAAAAAAGCCAAGCTTTGGCGGCTTGGCTCATAATATCGAGTTTTGGCGAACTCGGTATTTGGTGTTTTGTATGCGTTCCTCACGGCAATAAGGAACACAATTTTGTGATGTTAGGCATCTATCCGGTTGAAAAATTGGCAGTTTTTCAACCTTCAACCAACCAAGGAGGTTTGCTATAGGAACCAAATAAGATCGTTTTACTCAGATCCTTTAAAACGCACCGTTTGGCCGCTGTTTTTACAGCATATACGGTGTGATGGTTCTTTGCAATCAAAAATCAGCAAATGGATATCAGCACTGCTTATGAAGAAGGTGTTTTTGCGGGTGAACGCAGTAATATCGACAGGCTATTATCGCGTGCACCTTACTATCCCCGTTGTAGCTGGGATAAAACAGCCTCAAAGTCCCGTCCAACGGAACTGGCATTTAAGATGCCATACATTCAGATTCAACCAACAGCTGAACAGAGTTGGTTGGTCTTTGATTTGGACCATAACAATCCTTTCATCTGGCAGGATGCGAATCTCCCTCCTCCGAATTTGATCGTATCAAACCGTAATAATGGTCATGCTCACCTTTATTACGCGATTTCTAAAGTCTGTAAGAGTGAAAAAGCAGATCCTAAGATCATCCGGTATAAAGAAAATGTTTATAAAGCGATGGCACAACGGCTGAAGGCTGATCCTTGCTATACCGGATTTATATCAAAAACCCCTTTTCATTCGTGGTGGCGGACCAGTGAACTTCATACTCAGCAATATAATCTGGGGGATTTAGCTGCTTCTGTAACCAGTGAAATCAGTCAGATTATTGCCCGTGATAACACCAGTTCAAGTAAAGCGGTTAACCCGAAAACCTACGCGTATCGTAATCCTTGTTTGTTTGATGTCGTCCGTAACTTTGCGTACTCGATTGTCAGAGCTGAACGGGCCCAGGAAAACTATTCCGGCTTTTATAAGGAAGTGGAATCTTATGCGTTAGAGCAGAATACCAAATTTGTTGGGTTGGGTTGGGAGTCAAATCTTCCTGAATCGGAAGTTCATCACACCGTGAAATCGATCGTCAACTGGACGTGGAACCGATATACAGGTAATCGAGACTGTAATCGTGGCGTGATGAATCTGGAGAGTGTTATTCCTTTAAAAGCAAAGCAGCGTCTTGCTGCCAGGTACTCGGCCAGAACGAAATCAGAAAAAACACTTCGTCGTATCAAAATGACGATTCAGAATATCCGACAAAAAGGTGACAAGGTAACCTGTACTCTTATCGCAAAAACTCTGGGAATCAGTCGACAAACCGTCTCTAAGTATATGCCGGAAGCTGAACATGCTCAGAGCAATATAGTGTCTCTTCATACCCTGTTTCATTTGGGGAAGCGCAAGCTCAAAAAAGTTAATTTAGGTGTACATCAGATATCTAGCTCTTTTAAGAGCTGGTCTTTTTTTGCGGAATCTGTTTGTGATTCTGTGAATTGTCATAAGCGTGTGAATTTTTCCTCTGGAGGCTTTTATTCTTTTGTTTGTCTCTTTGATCATGATTCAACTTAAGCTTTATCTTGCTCTAGTTATAATGCATCAGGTTTTGTTTCTTTTATCTCTGTATTCATTGTTTCTTCTATTGTGATTGGCTATGATTAACTTTGAATCGTTATGATTGGAGATTAATCATGAATACCCGAGTTGTCACTGCACATGTTCCGATGCACTTGGCTGATAAAGTTGATGAGTTGGCGCAACGTCTTGAACGTTCTAAAGCCTGGATTGTTAAACAAGCACTGGCTGACTGGGTCGTTATGGAAGAAGAGCGGCATAAATTAACTCTGGAAGCATTAGCTGATGTTGACCGTGGTGAAGTCATTGATCATCAGTCTGTTAAAGATTGGGCTGAAGGTCTTGATCGTGGATTTTCAGGACATGAATCTTAATGATGGATATCAAATGGAGTAGTAAAGCTTATTCTGATTTGAAGCGCTTATATGAATTTCTTTTTCCATCAGATCCCAGAGCAGCTGCGAAAGTTGTGCAATCTTTAACTTCAGCTCCCGATATTTTATATGACCAACCCAGAATCGGTGAACGACTTGATGCTTTTGAGCCGAGAGAAGTCAGGCGATTGTTAGTTGGCCATTATGAGATGAGATATGAAGTTCAGGAAGCTGTTGTTTATATTTTACGTATTTGGCATACCCGGGAAAAACGTTAATGAAGAAAAGGCCCTGGTGCCAATATCAGAGCCTGTATTTTTCATCTTTCTGGTTTGATTCATTGGCTTTATCAATAGATAGAGATGTATGATGTCGAAAACATCAAACCGTTTAAATTGCCTGAGACGACCTGATTTTCTGTTCGCCAAAAGCAAGTAAGCGTATTTCCATTACCGCTCCGAAATATTCCATATGAATACATGGTTCGGTTTTGCTCTTGCTTAATGTATTGAGTTCTTCCAGTAAGTCAGCAATAAAATTTTTTACGGATTGATCTGCCTGTGACAGATTGGTCATTAAATGATTTTGGCTCATTGTTCACCTGCCTGTTTATCTGACGATAGTTATATACGCTGCTACACGATTATTTTTATGAATGATTTATATTAATTTCTTTTTCACTAAATGGAGTAATTAATATAAATCACATTATTTTAGATGGTAATTTTTCTAGGTATTCGCTGTATGAAAAAGAGAATTCAGCTTAGTATGTGATTTTCCTGTTAGGAGCGTTACAGGATATTGAATCCGTTGACGCCTTTTCTCATTAACTCTCAGGGTTGTATATTTAAATTTATATTAATTTTTATCAACTATAAAATGCTGCGTATTTTATGCTGTATATTCCCATTCAAATGATGGAAATCACATTTTATCTATATATTTTTGATAGTGTAACCAATAAGTCAGTCATCAGTTCTTTGTGAACTCCCTGTAACAAGCTTAAAGCCTTAATGAACAAAGAATCCCTTACATGTTGTACCTTTCTTAACTGGTGAAGTGCTGGAAATTGTCTCATTTCACTGGTAAAACTAGCATGAGATTCCAATTGAAACCCCACTTGAGCCCTGAAGCCAATTGATGCAGGAAGAGGCGTGGTTTTTCGGGTATCTTCCAGTAGAGTGTACTGATGCTTTGAAATCCCGATAAGCTGGGAAGCCGTTTCAACAGAGATATCATTGACTTCTCTGAATCTTCGGGCTGTAATTGCGACTGAATGGTAATAATCCATTGCAAATTCATCAATATCTAACACATCAGGTGGTAAAAATTCACGGTGGTCTGCTAGTTTGCCATATTTATTTTCTAACTGTTCTTTGTAGTTGAAAAACTCATTTCTTGAGACTTCTCCTAATATGTCGCAGACCATGTCGAGAAAATGATTGAACTGAGTTACAGGCAGTCGCCCAATACAAGCTAAGGCTTTCACTGTATTTTTATCCAAATTGGGGTAAAATTGTTGGATTTTGAAAGAAGTCATTGGAACCATCATCACCCATGAATAGGCGGCTATCAGATGAATCGGACGCGCTGCCGGATAGCTTTGCTGCATATGGCGTTTTAAGGTTCCACCGCTTATACCTGTAAATCGTTTTTCCAGTTGTTTAAATGTTACTCCCTGAGCTCGTCTGATATTGGACATCGATATAGAAATGTCGGTATCAATATTCTTGAATGATTTATTTAATTGTTCTATTTCTAACATGCTTATAAAACCCAGCCTTTATTCTTATTATCTGAAAAATATTGTTATCATATATATGATTGAAAGAGATTATTCGATCTGTGTTATATGTCAATCCTGTTATTTTATCAGTGACTTAATTTTATCGGGATTTTATTTTATATGATTTATTTTTACCTGTTTTATTTATGTATGAGTTATGTCGGTTCTTATTTATGAGACTCCTGATTATTCTGATATTATTTACAATGATTTACACTTGTGTCTCTCAATCCTCTGCTGTATGTCATACAACTCCTGCCATACCTGCAGATGTCACTTCCGGAACCCGGATATCGTCAGATTTTGTAAAAATATACAACTATGATCATGTGTCATATAAGTATACCTAAACGTCATAGCCTGAAATTTCGGCTTTTCTTATATTTGTCATTACCTAAATGTCACGGTATATTAGATCATTACTTAAATGTCACTTCAGGTGCATCATGTACATATTTGGTTATCTGAGAGCTTCAACCAGTGATCAGAATGCAAAGAGAGCTCAAAATACCTTAATAAAATTTGTTCAGGAGAAAGGATTCAGAATTGCAGGATGGTATGTTGAAAATGAATCAGGTGCTTCTCTTCAAAGACCTGAATTATTACGCTTACTTGATGATGCAGCAAAAGGTGATGCAATTATTATTGAGCAAATTGATCGGCTTTCTCGTTTAGATGAAGAAAGTTGGTATAAATTAAAGGAAATGCTGTACAAGAAAGAATTGAAGGTTATTAGCCTTGATTTGCCAACCAGCCATCTTGCCCTCTCTCCACAAATTACCGATGAGTTTACAGGATCGATGATCAAGGCGATTAATAGCATGATGATGGATATGCTGGCTGCGATTGCCCGGAAGGATTATCAGGATCGGCGTCGCCGGCAAGCGGAAGGCATCGAAAAAGCCAGACAGGATGGAAAATACCGGGGGCGACAGGCCGATCTGGATTTGCATGAAAAAATCTACCAGCTGAGAGTCATTAACGGTTTGAGTATCAGTGATACAGCTAAACTCACCAACGTCTCTACCCGGACTGTTATTCGGGTGGCGAAGAAATTGTCTTTGGAACGCACAGTTTTACCTGCTGATAATGATTAAATCAGCGATTTATTTGATAAAAACAAACCGCAGCCCGGGTGAAGATTCATTCGGGCTTTTCTTAACATGCTGTCTCGGCCAGTGTCTTCCGACAAAACTAAACCATTTGATTTAGAGGCCGCAAAGTCCTAACGGCCTGTTTCGGCCAGTGTCTTCCGACTAGATGTATTACGCAATGGTAATTTTAATTTAACTGTCCTAACGGCCTGTTTCGGCCAGCGTCTTCCGACTGCGTCCTCTGGAGGCCTTGATACATAAGGGCTGAGAAGGGCGAATTGGCCGATCTGTATAAATATACATGTAAAAACCCCATATTTTGGCTGTTTTCAGAGGGGATCGGCCAATTGCCGATCTCGTCAGACAAGTGGTGATTATATCATCAATTCTGGTGTTGATTCAAAGCGTTAAGGTGAGTGTGCATGGTTTTCATCCGGAATTGTGGGGTCTGGCCGATCTCCTGACGATTCAGTCAATCAGTCAAAATAGCCATAGCCCACTGCTGTTTTTGCCCCCGCTCCCTGATAAGATAATGCATGACAGAGCATATTGGTGATAAACGCCAGTTCTCCTTTCGGTGGTTGTTCTGTTGCACCGGGGCGCGGTACTACCGCGAATTGCAGCGCAAAATCTTCCAGTGCTAAAAATGGAATCGGTACCGGGTCATGCCAGTCGTTAGGAGTGGTTTTTAATGTCCCTGCTTTATCTTTTCCGCCCTCCAGATACCAGTCACCAAAATGTGGTGTCATTACATCGGTGACGAATTTCATTTTTTTTGTTGGCAGGGCGTCAAAGAAAATATAATCGCCAGCCACATGATTCTCTTGATTAACTTTTTCATTATCAGTTTTTGTTGGCTTAGTAGAATGTTCATAACTGCCAAATACCCGCTGCATAAATTGAATAAAATCGTCATCAAGCTTTTCTTCTTCATTGAGCGGATAAGTATTCATTAAAAACGACTTCAGAATGCCTTTTAAAGCCGACCCAGGCAGATATGGAATGCCTAGCGTAGGGTGCCAGAACAGATTCACTTCCAGCAGATGTGGTATCGATAAGCCATTGACAAACCGCCAGTTACAGGTGACGGTTTTGATGGCATCCTGTTTCTGGATCTCTGATCCTTTAAGTCTTTTGACCATTTCACATTGTCTATCGACATAATGCTGACACACTGACGATAGGGCATCTTGATCATCTTTCAATGTATTGCGTACGATTGTCATCGAATCATCGCTTGTTCCTGTGGCCAGAAATTTGCTTTCCTCCCACTCTTCTTCAGGTAAATGACCGTTACACATGAGGCTGAGGAAACGGGTTGTATCTTGTTCTTTCCCCATCTGCACTAAATTGCTGGTATTAGACGTCAAAAAATATTTATTATATAGCAGTCCCCAGTTAAGGGTTTTATGCCATTCCGGATTCTTTTGATCACTCATTATCGCCTCCGGTGTTTTTCTTATTACCGGCTTGGGCAAGCATGGCTTTTTTTGCCCGTAGCAGTGACTTCATCCAGACCAGCAACTCATTGATCTCATTTTCGATAGCCATATGTTCTTTGATATCGATGTCGCCTTTTAACAGATAAGAAAATAGTTGGGTTTGTTGATTATCCGGGTCAGTTGTAAAAGTGGTCCAGCTTTTACCATGTAAATGCTCTTCGATGATTCGCAGACATAGTGGATAGATGTTGGTTGATTTTTTCTGTTTATTGTTGTTTTCTTCCCCGGCCTGATTTTTTGTCAAAAATGCCACAAAGTGCAGTAGGCCGTTATTACGCAAAAAAGCAGGCATGGCAGCGACGGATGTTTCATAGTCCCCAACTGTATCCTCATTGGCCTGTTTTGTTGCCTCTTCAATCAGCCGGTAACAATGTTTAGCCCGTTGGTTAGACAGTAATTCAATACTCATTTCGCCTCCCAACGATTTACTTCAAACCAGCCCATGCCTGTGGTTTCGTTCCCACCGATTTGTACGTAGCCTGTGAATAATTTATTTGTATCAGCATCGGTTTCTTTATCTAAGCGATCAGAACAGACCAACGTGCTGTAGAGCATGGTTTCCGGTGGCAGGGTTTCTACATACCAGAGGTTCTCGTTGGCTTTGGTTTGTGCTTCGAGTTTGACATGCGGTGTGACGGGTGTTGCCATGGTACATAAGTGGCTAAATACCTGATCACTGACCATCACCAGTTTTTGTTCCATTTCCTGACCCAATAAATCGTTTGTTTTCGTCTTCTTACATAGCTGTTCTTTTAAGCTTTCCAGCCATTGATTAGCCTGATGAGTATTTTTGCTGATGAGTTCCAGACAAAAATCTTCCAGAATCAGCTGATTAAGCTTTTCATCGGTATTTTGGCGTAATGTGGCGGCCTGGTTCTCAGACAACAGATTCTTTGTATTTTGATCCTTAAATTCCGTTTTCCCCATCCTTCGCATATCCCGGGCAAAGCGGGAAAGTACACTGGGGCTGGTCACCCATAATGTATGACTGTTAAGGCTGCGCACCGGCAGCCATAATAAACGTGCGTCGCCGAACATCAGTGCCCCGGCGCCGTCGCCAGATTCACTATCATTACCAAACCAGTTTTTTTGTTCCTTGCTGAGATTACCGTCGGGACAAGCTTTTGCCCTGAATGCACCTTTCACGGCTGAGCCGAAAATTACCGGCCAGTTATTATGCGCTTCCCGCATAATCGGTAAATCGATCAGGCCGTTACCGGAGCCTGCGCCTGCATGGACAAAGGTTTCTGCCCGCATCAGTAAAATATTATTAGTTGTCATGAGTGGTTCTCCTTCGTTACTTCAACGGGATCAGGGTGTAGTGGCCGTAGCCGTACAGAGCATAAGGTTGTGACTGTGGAAATTGTGATACTGACGATTCACTCAATTGCTGGCTAAACCAGTTTTTCAATTTTGTGTTTTGGGGGAGTCGAAATAACAGGCAACTGCCAGATTCATAAAAATGTTCAGCATTAACCGGGCCTGCTTTGTTCTTCTCTGCATTGGCTTGACTCTTCTCTATATTTCTCTCCGACTGCCAACCGCCGATAGACATGGGTTTATCCGTTAGTTGATTGAGTAGTTCACAGTTGTTAAATCTATCTTTCATTTCTTGAGTAAATTTAGGCCACTGGCTGACCGGGCAAGGACTTATCAGATTGATAGCAAATAAGTCTCCGTCTGCATATTTAAACTGGTTGTCAATGGTCGGATAAGACTGAAATTTCTCTTCATCTTCATCAATAAAAGCCATTCGGCCTTCAGCACCAAATCGAATATAAGATCCTGTTTTTTTGAGGTGCTCGTGGAATATTTGTTTGATATTTGTGTTTTCAAATGTCAGTGATACAGCAAAGCAAAGGTCCTGATTACTGAATCCTTGCTGATGACGTATATGCTCCGTCAGATAAATCTGCCCATCTTCAGCACTTTTCTTTGCTGCGTTTAACCCGATGCCTAGCCGGGTTTCCCGGCATATCAGTGTTTCCGGGTCGAGCATGACTTCACTCAAGATCTTTGGATTGAAATTCAGTGGTTCGCCCTGTTTTATCCAAAGTTGTCGTAAGCGGTATTCCTGATGCTCATCTTCCAGTGATAGGTGATGAATTGTTCCTAAATCGGTTTCGAATGATTTTTTTAAATCAGGCCTCAGACAGGCAAATTTTTCTATTTCGTTATTTTTTTCTTCTTTTTTATTTTTATTTTCTTCTTTCTTATTTTTATTTTCTTCTTTCTTATTTTCCTCTTCTTTCTTATTTGAGAAAATTTGTTCAACCACTAATCGTGGCGCCGGAATATAATACTGGGACTGATATTTCAGCCGTACCGGGGAGAGATGAACAGGTGGGGTATCCTGCCAGTCATCCTGAAATAACTGTTGATTGTCTGCATCTGACAGTTTTGAACCGACCGTTTGTTTTAGCAGAGCCATCAGCGCCCCGAGAATAGTTCGCTGTGGCGGAATCAGTTTGCTGATGGCCGCAATTTGGGCACTGCCGTTATGGTTACGGCCATCACGAAAATACCAGGTATCATGCGGGTGAATCAGCAGGTGAATGGTGTGGTCTGTCATGCCTGCGCCTCTTGTGTTGTTTGGGAATTATCAGGAGTGGTTTTACAATTGACCTTGCTGCATAAAAATTTAGCGATAAAGGCGATATCGGGATTAAAATAATGGGTCGAAAGCCTGTGGCCTTCCTTGATGGTGATTTCTTCACAAAGAGAGAACAATTCATCCATCCATTGAGGCTTTACTTGTTTTGTCCGCCCCTGGGCTCGGAGATATTGTGCTACCACCAAAGCTTTCAACATCTTGGGTTCAGGCGATTCCGTTCCGTAAAAATTGTTATTGCGTGTCTGGAAATCATCATGGTGGCGTTCCGGTCTGAGCATGCCAAGTTGTTGAGTGATGTGGCGTAAATGGTAAAGGAAGTTATTACTGGTTACTTCTCCACTATCACGTAACCCATCAATAATGTTGTATAAAGCAATCCTGCCTTGTGAATTGATAAATTTACTCCATTTTGCTCCCCACTGCTGCTGAACCCCACCTTGGTTCACGATACGAATCGCAATAGCATCCCGGTCATATTGTTGTTTTGCCACGCCAGATAGAAGTTGTTGTACATCGCGTAATACCCGCATCAGAGGCACGTTTATATGGCTGAATAACACGGCAGCTGAAATAGTTGGCGAGTCTTTAAGCTTGATTGCGTTGACAAAATCACGCCGTAACTGGCAGGCACAATTGAGCGCATCTGCCCCTGGTAATAAAGCAACCAAATCTTCCCCGCCGGCATAAATTAAAAAACCGTGATGTTTTTTGACGGTTTGTTGTGCTTGTGTTGTATATGACTGAAGTGCTGAACTGATTTTTCTTTCGGTATTGTCCTCATGAGACTTTTTACTGATAAATCGCCCCAGCTTATCGGCATCCAGAGCGACGACAGCATAGTAGCTTTCTGGAGCGCTGAATCCAGCCGTGTCATCCCTTTTCAACAACTCATTTTTCAACCGGTTTAATTGAGTCAGGCGTTCAGAAACACATTTTTGTTGCTGACGTAATTCATCTATTTGCCGACTAATTTGCCCCCGTTTATTTTGATCAGAGTGATATTTTCTCTGGTTTTCCAGTTTGCTCAGATGCCTTTGAATTGAGTCTCTCTCTCCCTCGAGCAGAAAGTCATAACAGCTGTTGCCATTAATCTTAGCTATCGATGAGCTGATATCTGCAAATGCTGTCTGAAATTCTGTCTGTGAGTCTTTCAAGTAATGGCTTTTTCCCAAATACTCATCAATACCGGTAGCAATGAAGTCACGAAAACAGGACCTTAAGGCTTGATCATTTTCCTGTTGAATATAGTCACTAATTGCCCACAACCAGTTTCTTGCTGCCAAAAAAGAGACGGAAGGAACCCGGCTGTCAAGGCACCAGCCACTGAGTGTGAACTGTTCCGAATCCGGTAATTGTGTTTTTGTAAAAAATGCTTTGAGCCGGTTTCTTATCGGGTGAAATACACTGGTTTCATCCTGATAAATAAACAGAGGAAAATAGTAAGGAAAGCGGCGTTTAAAGTAAGCAACAGCACTCAGCATTTCCTGATCATCAATATCATGTTCCAGACGGATCGGGTCACCTTCTGATGTTGGGTATTGATGATCCCTTAAT
Source organism: Vibrio aerogenes (assembly GCF_024346755.1). NCBI lineage: Bacteria > Pseudomonadati > Pseudomonadota > Gammaproteobacteria > Vibrionales > Vibrionaceae > Vibrio > Vibrio aerogenes. Next base: position 68,603 of record NZ_AP024863.1, read on the forward strand.
GGCGACCAGAATTGCTCAACCACGGTTTGTTGCAGGGAGGTACCTTGAGCAGGTTTGGTGATTCCTGACATTTCCTGTAATCCCGCAAAGTAGTTACATTTAACGCCTGGCTCTGGTTGCTCCGAAGGTAAATGCTGCCGAAGTAGTTTACGGCTTTTCATCGCTTCAAAGCCGGTTTTCAGATCAGGGGTAATTGCCCACTGAATTTCCCAATAATTGCCGAGCTGCCTTTCCCATAGTTGCTGACAACGGTTCCGGTCTTCACCTGGTCTGTTTTCAAAAAAAGGTTCCAAATCATTTTTAAAAACTGCTTGCCACATTAATCGCCAGTACGTACGGACATCATTGACAATTTCGTCTGCATTGTCTGAATTAAAATCTTTAGGTACTAATGCTGAAAACCGGTTAGGCAGACACGCATGTTTCGGGCCGAAGCGTTCTTTTTTTTGAACCGCTTTTTTTATCTGCTCATTTTCTTCGGGTAATACCGGGCCATACTTTGAGTGATCAGACTTAACTTTTCTTTTACCCGTTTTGCTGTCGTCGGTTTGTTGATTACAACGAATAGTGACTGAACGTTGGGCAACCGCACATAAAAAGGAGATTAAAAATGAACCGGCCCAAAAATCACGAGTGCGGCGTCCACTGGTGATAAAGGGTTGAACAGGACTGATAGAAAAATGGAAATACTTTTTTGATTTATTATTCCGTGCCATTAGTGCTTCCTTTGTGATAAATGACAGTAAACTCTTCTGATATATGGTGTGAACTAATCAGGTTAGTCGTTAATTCAGTAAAAAAGCCTTGTGTACTACCAAGTTCATCAATCACTTCCTGCGGTAAAAAAGGTATGGGTACTTCCTTTTTATTTTCGTTATCTTTAAAGGACAGTTTGGATTTACTGTTATCAGGTAAATACTTGGAAGTCAGTAACAGAACATTAATCAATTTCTTTTCACTTTTTTCAATATGCTTTCGAATGCATGATAAAAAGACCAATGCTCCTCTACGCCTGACTTCATGGTTTTTACTGTAAATCCGGTATATCGCTTTTGTTTCTTGTGGTTTTTGGTCTAGGCCAATTTTTTTTTCACCTTTTTCATCAATCACAAACCTATATGTGATCAGCGGAAACCCAACTTGTAGCCGGGCGGGATACTGGCCCTTAAATATTCTGTCTTTATCACCCTGACCAATCTGTAAACGTGCTGCTTTATAGGATTCTCCTATTGTCATCAGGAGCTGTTTGTCAGTCATCTCTTTCCTCACAGAAAATTGAGCCCACAGCGTTGCGGCAGAAAAGGCAGGAATCGGAGGAACAGACCAGTTTTTTATCTGCTGATTATTGATTCGGTCATTTTTGATGCATTGGATCAGTTGTTTATATAACTGTTCCTGGGATAGGGCCTGATTATTTTCTTTGACCAGCGATTGCGTAAACTGGACGGAAAAAGAACCAAAACCTTTTCTGGAACGGGAACCTAACCCACCAAATTCGGCAAAACACAGCAGTGCTTCTAAAACCTGCCGGATAGATTGATCGGATAATTCAGGGGAAAACTGAAATACAAAATCGATTGACTGATGAGATGACACGACCGGACGAAGTGGTGACATGTCTGATAACTTGCCTTCCCTGAGTTTATACCCCTGCCCGGCAATGTATTGAATCGATGAGATGTCATCATCTGGGTTATCATCAGAAGTCAATGAATGAGTTTGGTTGGCTCGATGTATTGGTAAAATGCTTTTTTTTAGCCTTATCCGGACTTTCGAACAGCCAATCCCTTTTCCTTCTTCAGCACTGCCCCAGAGTTCACGTTCATTCTGGTGTAGTGTTTGTAGAGTGCGTTTATCAATCGTGGCTTCATCTTTCGGGAATTGGTCGTTGTTTTTTGCGATGAGCTGTAATTTTACAGGCACCCACTGCAAAGCCCGCCACCAGTAACGAAGCCCGCCTTTTAAACCAGCCAGAGGAAACTGTGCCGACTCCTGAGATAAAATCTTTGCCTTTAGTTTATCTATGCTACACTTCAGCGTTTGTCTCTCTTCATGACTGATGTTTTTATTTTTTATGCGGGTAAGGCTTGCTTCTAACTGTTTCCATTCTGGTGAAACCTGTTCAGCATTGTTTAAGAAGGTCATGCTTTCAAAAGTTAACCGGACGGAAATGCATCTTGTTTCGGTCATCTTACTGACTTTATCTTCAATTTTTTTGTAGAACGGTGTCTCGATCATTCTATCCCCCCAATTTCGCCAAATCGTAGTAGCGCAAATCAAACAGTTTCACGTTGTATTTCTCATCAACATATTGTGCTTTGACATCTGTGGTTGTCGTCATAAATGTCGCCACCATGCTTGCGACCTTATTGCCGGAGGTAAAATCAACAACCGTATCCCATTCTTCAACACTGGAAGCCGTCACTACATCCTGTACAGCATTCATACAACTTTCGAAATCATAAAAATTGGCACCGTACTCACTGAAGTCAACAGCTTCTGGCAGATTGACATACTTTTCCTGAATCGGAGTGTTGTATAACGTTTCTGATGAGATTCGGGTAAATGGCTGTTCGTGTCCTGGTTTATACAGATGAAATTCAAGATGATATTGATGGCTGCCGTCGTCGTTATAGATCAGATAGAGTGAAAGTAACTTGAGTAAGGAATCTATCTGACGTTTACTGCCTGCATCATTTGGCTGGTTGATGTGTTGTTCTTTTTCACTGTATCCCCGGTCAGAAACAATCAGTGAGACAATTTGTGGATTATCCGGGCGACCAGCAGAGGCCAAAAGATGGTGTTCCAGTGCGACAAATAACATTCGCCAGCTGGTTCTGGCGGACTTAGCACCAAAGTACGCTAATGTAGCGTCGTAAACACCGATTAAATCGCTGAATGTCGGTAAAGAAATCGTTTCATCGATATCACCAAAATTCCGCTGAGCCCAAACGTAGCGGCTGATTATTTGTACCAGATTTTTATCAGTAATTTCTAATGGATTATCGTTTTCATTGATACGTATTTGTTTGAATATGCAGCTTCCTTTCCTGATACTGGAGAGATCATTGATTTTTGATTGAACTTTTTGTACATCAATCTTGTTTCTATCAAAAAAATCGCGACTCATAGTGCCGCCATTCTCTGCAGGATCAAATAATAGTTTCATGATTACAATGCTGCTTTTAATGAAATCGTTTTGTTTTTCATCGTTCTCAGAGTCATCCGGAAATTGTTCAATCTTTGATAATTCTTCAATATCCTGGGGAAGATTGCCTTTTATTGGATGCACCGATTGCTGTTGGAAAATCGACACAAACAAAATCAAATGCCGGTGTGGTGTTACATCCTCGGTTTCTGCCAGCATATTCGTGGGTACCGCATGTCTGCGAACCTGATGCAGGAAGAGGTAACCACCAAGAACGGCAAACCATAAGTAATGTAAAGCGGAGAGAGGGGGAATACAGGCAATCGCAACACCGGAGGCAAATATTACTACTGCCAGCCACATATCCGATGGTGTTTCAAAGTACTTCAATAACTTCCTGACTCCAGACTCTGAAGTTCGGGGTGATATGGTTAGCGCCAGAATAAATAGCACAAAAAGAACAACCATTCCGACGATGATGACCCAGTATGGTGCCGATTTCGCAATATTTTGCAGGATGTCTTTTCCTGTATCCAGGAGTAACGTGAACAGAAGTAAGGTGAGCAGTAACGCGATTCGTCTCCCGTAGGAGGGTATCTGTTTTAATGCATTTTTAGCTTTTGGATCCGCAGATAACTGAGCCCTTTTTTCAGATAAAGGGATGATAGAAAGCAACATGATAATCACAAACATCAGTCCTGAGATGACTAAAGTTATCCGATGTATTTCATTGGTACTTTGAGGGCCAAGCAACAGAAATTTCAGTTCGGTTGATAGCCAGCCACCACCAATGGCCGCTATCATTGCTGCCAGTACATAACCCGTTAACGTGACATGAGAGGATTTAAAAAAGTCCACTATCTCCCGCCAAATCACTTTTCCCTGCTTATCCTTTTCTTTACTCACCTCAGCCCTCCCTGACTAAAAGTCCAAACTGAAAAGATGCTTCTTCAACCCGCAGCGACATCATCTCTTCTAATGACAACCGTGTTTTGAGATCAAACACGACCGCTTCATCCCCGACGGCCATTTCAATCGCAATCCGCTGAAAGGGAATGTCGATACCTGTCAGCCGGGTCAGAAATCTTGCTGTGCTCTCATGGCCAATCGCAGAAATGAAACCATCAGACAGCTGATTTCTGACCTCTGAAACAGTCAGTGGCCCGGTATAGCGATAATCACCAAAAGTGGTCAGCACCGGCGAATTGAGAAGAAACACCGTCATGATATGCTCCGGCATGATAAAGTATCATGCTCATATATATGGATATTAAACTAAATGCTCTAACATTGAGCTGTCAACGACTAATCAGGATTTTTCAGATGTCCGGAGAAATTGATTTCAGAAGCTTGTTGCCGATCAAAGGAATTGATATCAGCCTGCGCTGTTTATCGCCTGTTCACTGCCAGCCTTTCCACTACCCGGCGATGACAGCCTGGCTGAGATATTTGCTTGATATTGGTGATGAATATGAAAAATACTTCTGTATCGGACTGGCTGAATCCGGGAAGACTGAATTTCATAAAGGAGATTACTATCATCTGAGAATCATGATGATTGCACCACCGGATGTGTTAGTTGAGTCATTATTCCGGCAGCTACATCAACTGCCGGACAGTTTCACCCATCAAACCAGTGGAGCATTTGGCAGCAATCTGGCACTGGTTTCCATCAAAGATAGCTTTTCTCTGAAAAATGTCACCGATCCGGATCAGCTTTTGGCGCTGGATGAGACCTATTTAAAATCTCAGGCAGAATCACTGCAATCCACGGAGCATTTTATCTGGCGGTGGGACAGCTTTGTCCGGCTGAAAAAGAAAAACTCCCCTGACCGTTACAAACCATTGAAAGGCGATAATCGTTTTTGCCGGGATTGTGATGACTTTTCAGCTGAATTGCTGATGGAAAGAGTGTTCACCACGCTGGCCTCTTTGGTCACTGAGCATAGTGATAACGAACGTCCCAGATTAGGTGAACTCCCTGAACTCATGCTGGCCGGGTGCGATACGTTCTGGCTGGATAATTATTATCTTAAAGATGAACACAGCACGCCAAAATCGATTGGCGGCGCCTGCGGTGAGTTTGTGCTCAGGGGGCAGATGGATCTGATTTGGTGGCAATATCTGATTCTGCTGCACTGGCTGGGTATGGGGCAACAGCGGGTCTTCGGACTGGGGCGTTTCAGCCTGCTGACCGCTGAGGGTGCTCCCCTGTTAAATCACCGGCCGGAACCAGCATTGCACTGGAGTCAGCTACTTCATCAGGAACGCTATCTTGATCTGGCGCTGGAAAAAAGCAGCGGCAGTGCGCAGGAGCCGTTACCGGATAAGCCACAACTGAGAAAGATGGTATCTGCGTTGTTAAACCGGACCTATGAAGTACCGGTATTACAGGGACGAATTCTGGAAAGAGAAGGTAAAGCGCCCCGCCCGCTTGCTTATCCGCCTCTGGCTGACAGGGTATTGCAGCGGGTGGTGTTGCAGGTGCTGCAACGCAGCTGTGAAAAGTTCTTTGATCATGCCAGTTATGGTTATCGCCCGGAGCATTCGCGGCAACAGGCGAGAGACCAGATTATGGCGCTGGTCAAAAAAGGTTACCGGTGGGTATTTGAATCGGATATTGAAGATTTTTTCGACTCATTGAGCCTGGAAAAGCTCGCCATGCGTTTGCGCTGTCTGCTCAATGATGATTGCCTGGTTCATTATCTGCTGGCATGGATGGCGGCTCCGGTGGATTATCAGGGAGAACGAATCATGCGGGAAAACGGTATTCCACAGGGAAGCCCGCTCAGTCCGCTGATGGCGAATCTGATGCTCGATGATTTTGATAATGACCTCAAGCTACAGGGATTTAAACTGGTCCGGTTCGCCGATGATTTTGTCATCATGTGCAAAAACAAAAAACGGGCAGAGCGGGCTCAGGCACTGGCAGAAAAATCTCTGCATGAACACGGGCTGGCGCTGAATCCGGATAAAACCCGGATTACAGAAATTGATCACAGTATCCAGTTTCTTGGCTACCTGTTCGTCAACGATACGGTTCTGGATAATCCGAAACGATCCGCGAACAAGGATCTGTCGGTTCCGCCGCATTCATGGCTGGCTGAATATCATGCCCGCATGGCGGTGAAAGCTGAAAATCCGGATGAACCGCCAGCTGAACAACCATCTGAGCCCGTCAATGAATCTTCCCAAGAGAGTGAACTACCGGAGCCTGTTAATATCACGGACGAAGCGGATGATGACTTTGCCATCTCAGCGGACGGGTTAACGGATGATGCGTCTGCCGGTGAAGAGCTGATGCAGGAAGCAGAAGATGAGGTGCTCAACCATGAGGAAGAACCCGCTCCGGCAGGTTTGCGGGACAGCCGGGGCACCGGGATTTATATTTCTGGTGACCCTTGTATTATCCGGACCTGTGCTCACCGGGTTGTGGTGCAGCGGGGAGAAAATATCCTGACCGACACGCCGTGGACGGCGGTCAATCATCTGATTTTATTCGGTCATCATCAAATCACCAGTCAGGCGATTCATCAGGCTTGTGAACAAGGGATAGCCATTCATCATGCCACCGGTATGGGGCGTTATGTTGGTGTTACCACTTCGCCGTCACAGAATTCAGCCAGTCAGCGACTTCAGCAAAAGCAGTTGGCACTGGATGAAACGTTGCAGTTGCAGATTAGCCGGGCGCTGGTTATGGCCAGAATCCGCAGCTGCCGGGAAATTCTGCGCCGACGGGGACGCGATGAGCATCAGGCTCTGCACCAATACCAGCAACAGGCGGAAAGCGCCGCCAGTCTGATGCAGTTACGTGGTTATGAAGGCATGGCGACCCGGTTTTATTTTGCTGCGATTCAGGAAATTTTGCCCGACTGGGCGGAATTTTCCGGACGTAACCGACAGCCGCCACAAGACCCGTTTAATGCACTTTTATCACTGGGTTATACCCTGCTCTATGGTTTTACTGACAGCCTGTTACGAGCCAGCCACCTGTTATCCTGGGCCGGCGTTTATCATCAGCCGGAGGGGCGCCATGCTGCATTAGCCTCTGACATGATGGAGCCATTCCGGTATCTGGTTGAGCGGGTTGCTTTGACTCTGGTGAATAAGAAGATTCTCACTGAAGCGGATTTTGAAGCACGGGATGGCGGAATCTGGTTGCTGACACACGGGCGTCAGCGTTATCTGGCATCGCTGTTACAAGCGTTGAATACACAAAAAGCTGTGAACAGCTTACCAGCCTGTTCGATCATTGATCACATCCAGCAACAGATTAACAGCTATATTACGACCATTCGCTCCGGGGAGGCATTTCAGGCATGGCACAGCCGTTAATTATTTATGCAGTCTGCTTTGACATCAGTGACGACAAGGTACGCCGCCGGGTGGGTAAAATTCTGCTCAGTTATGGTGACCGGGTGCAGGAATCGGTCTTTGAAATTGCGGTAAAAACGCCTTATCAACTCAATTCTGTATCAGAAAAAATCCAGCGACTGCTGGATGAAACCGACAAGGTTCGTTTCTACCGCCTGTGTGCCAGGTGCCGGGCGCATTCTCATGTCCTCGGTGAAGGCCGTATCGCCGACTGGCCGGATTCTATCATTATCTGCTGAACCCTTCTGATTGATGGCCTGTCCGGGCCAGTGTCTTCCGACGCAGAAGCAGTAGATCAATTTGGTAACTCACATGGTCCTAACGGCCTGTTTCGGCCAGTGTCTTCCGACGGTTCATCGGTGGTTCCACCAGGTAACATACAACGTCCTAACGGCCTGTTTCGGCCAGTGTCTTCCGACCGAAGGAGAAATTATGTTTGATTTTTTACAAGAGTCCTAACGGCCTGTTTCGGCCAGTGTCTTCCGACAGCACCCTCTGGAGGCCTTGATATATAAGGGCTGAGAAGGGCGAATTGGCCGATCTGTATAAATATACATGTAAAAACCCCATATTTTGGCTGTTTTCAGAGGGGATCGGCCAATTGCCGATCTCATCAGACGAGTGGTGATTATATCATCAATTCTGGTGTTGATTCAAAGCGTTAAGGTGAATGTGCACGGTTTTCATTGGAAATTGTGGCATCTGGCCGATCTATTTAGGGAAGGGCTGGGAATGCAAAACTGGTGAGTTTGCAGGATTTTTTGCCTGCAAAACGCCATCATTTAGGGCTTTAACTATCAAGACTAAAACAGTACACAGCCATGCTGTGTCAAATCGCCGTTCAGAGAGACACAAAAAGTCTCACTGACAACGATTTTTTGGTTTGAGTTCAGCTGTTAACTTTCCGGCCGGTAGTCTTCCCATAGCGGGTAATAACAATCTTCAACATAGCCCCGCAGTTTTCCCAATAACTCACCACATTGGCTGGGTGCATCTTCTCCTGAAATGCCTTGTTCGATTAATTGAATCACGGTCTGGCAGGCTTGATCCTGTTTTTGATACCAGTGATTCAGGCTGTTTTTCAATCGTCCGGTTGGCTGTTCTGTGAATTCAGCTTCTTCAATCTTTTTCAGTAACGCCAAAATTTTCATGGTTGCCTGATGTTCTGACTGCCAGCACCGGACAAAGCGTTTTTGCGTGTTTAAATCCATTGTTGTCTCCGGATAAATCTGAGAATCAGCCCAGAGCACTTTCTGAGCTGGTTAATTTGATGAGTGGAGGAGAGTACCGGAAGCTTAGTGTTGCTCAGGGCTGTTTGCGTATAACCATTCGTTGACGACGGTTTGAATTGCAACGGAAAACTGAGCTGTCACGAATGGGTCCAGATCGCCAGTGGTGATCTGCGGAAACATTTCAGCAACACTACTCCAGAACTTATCTTCAAGCAGCTGGATTTGATGTTGTGAGATCTCAATACAGGTGGCAGGTGATGATTGTGAGTAAGACATATTTTATCTCCTTCAGATAAGGCTGGAGCCAATCCCCGGCCTTGTTTTGATGGTGTGTATTATGATCTGATTTTTTTGATTGTCAATATGACAAGTAAATTAATTTTGCATGCAAAAATCTATGCATCTTTAAAGGCTAAAGTTCCATCCCCTACCCGGCTCATGTAAGATACTCACCGGCAGCCGGGCTTTGTCTGTGCTGCTAAAGACCCGGTAATCAGGAATGCCGGGTCTTTTCTATTTGGCGTAAAACCGGTCAACCGCCTGCCGGATGCGCTTTGCCATCTCCTGACAATGTTCTTTATCACTCTTCTCTATCAACTCTAATGCTGCAGAAAGATTCATCAACACGATCTGTTGTTCTGTATTGGCCTGGTTAAATGACTGCACCGGATCGCTCCCCGGCTGATAGGAAACGCCGAGAGTGGCTAGTCCCTGTTTTGCTGCTTCCGAGTAGTTTTTATGTGCGGAGATGGAGAATGTAGATTTGTCGACTAAAAATATCATGTTGATTCCTTCTGAACGGGCCAAAGCCGGTCTTTGGCCGATGCCACATCCTATTCTATCGCGGTTGCTGAGAGCAAGGTGTGTCGGTGTGGTTTTTTGCATGCAAAAATTTTGGATGATCTGGGTTTGGGGAAAAACCAGATCACTACAGTCTGTTACTTTGAGCTCTATCCTGTTGATGTAGTGGATTCTGTTAGATAGATTATTTGTCGTCTTGCTAAGCAGTACCAACACCAGATCCTCATGCAAACAATTAAACACCAAAATAACTCAATTATCTCTCATATACTTTTGCAGAGTTTTTTGATCCACCTCCAATGCTTCTGCGGCTTTAACCCATGTTCTGAATTGCTTTTTGGCAGCTGTTGCAAATTCCTTATGAAACGCTTTCGTTAACTCATCCTTAGTTGTCATGGATAGATCACCAAATGTAAATCTCGTTTCTTGACTATCATCTTGGATAACCTGTTCGCCCAACGAAGCTAGTGAGCTAGAGATTGCCGACTCTGTATCTTGGGCACTTAAAAACGCACACGTCATGTATGCCAGCTTTTTTAGGTCACGTAAGTTACCTGGTAAATATGCCGAGTTAAAAAACTGGATTAACTCATTTGAAACAGGGGCTTCCTCAGGCAGATTAGGGTTAACATTGACTTCCTGCCAGATGCGTTGCCAATCAGACAAAATATCTTCTCTGCATGCCCGAAGTGGAGGGATTGTAATAGTGAGCATGGATACACGATCAAAGAAATCAGCATCAAGTATCGTTGCCAATTGCTCAAGTGATTTATTACTCGCACAAACCAGCTCGAAGTCAGATGCTTCCTCAGTGTCACTCCCAACAGGGCGAAAACTGTGATGATTATCTTGAAGCACTCTAACCAGCTTTCGTTGAACCGAAGTTGGTAAATCTTGTATCTCATCCAAGAACAATACTTTTCCATTTGATTCTTTCAAAAGCCCATTGCGATCCTTTTCCGCTCCAGTGAACGCACCTTTTACGTGGCCAAACAACATACTATCAACCACTTGAGAATCTAGTCCTCCACATGCAAGCGTAACAACCTGCTTTTGCTTTACCTTACCGACAACGGTTTCAATTAGCCTCGTTTTCCCTGTACCACGTTCACCCAGTACAAGTAACGGAGCTTTGGGAACACAAGAGAACTGCTTTAACGTTTGTAATGCATCCTGCCTTGCTTTTGATTTAGGGTCTAAATCGTAAAGGGCGTAACCGCCCTCTGAACTTGAAATAGCAGAGATCTCTGCCAGATACGTGTTTACACTGAAATCAACTTTGGCAATGCTGGTTCTTTTGGTATCGGGGTTATATTGTGATGACCAGAGGATTGTTTCGCGTGGAAAATGCCCCCGAGCATGAAGAATCAACCAAACCGCATGCATCGCCGGTGTTCCCGGCGATACATTGATATGAAGATTCTGTTCAAGCTTTAGCTCTGGAATAATCTCAGACTCTATTGCGTGGTAAATTTCGTTGTGATCAGCTGGGTTCTCGATAGCTACAGTTCGAAAGGTAATCTGTATATCGCCAAATTCATGCTCTTTGTACAGACTGTTATCCCCAGCTGACTGAGTAAGAACAATGACTTTGCCAACATAAACTTTACGATTCTTAAGCCGCTTTAACGCTTCGTCTAATACCTCAACCCCAGCTCTTTTTGAGTGCCAACAAAGCAGTGTGTTTTTGTTATCCAAAGTTACGCCTCCAATACAATTCGGGCGTTTGGCAATTCACTTTGCTTCAGCCTTTTTGCCATGGCAAGTTCGTATTCTTGACGAACTGTAATAGCTAACTGTTTTTTTGTCAGTCGAACAACCTTTGGCTCATAACTCTCTCTAAGCGATCCTGAATCCTGCTTCTTAGAAGTTTCATCCTTAGCCGTTAAAGGTTTGAAATACTCTGGACTGGCGTTAGTGATAACTGGCGGCTCTATACGCCATTTATACTCAATCTTGTGCGATGTTTTTTCCCGCCAGTTTGCATTGGGTATTTTTGGGTGCTTATCCATATCAGACAAGCAATCTGCTTTTATAGGTGATAATTCAACAATGTCTACTTCGCTGACTGAGTACCTCTTGAATGTATTATTTTCCCAAGCTTCAAAACCACCAGAAATCATCCCTAGACTCATGTCGATGCTCAATTCATTGTGGCTATTAGTTAAAAACATATCTAAGCAGTTCATCAGCTCTTTTACCTGAGTACCGGTGAGTTTTACGCCTAACTCAAAGCCTTGATCCATACCATGCGCTTGAAAATTGGCCGACATCACCATGCCATGCATTCCATCTACTACAATCGCTTTGGCATGTAGCCATTTAAAACACATCACCGATGCACCAGCCTGTTTCATAGCCAACAACGCTGGCATGGCTGCGAGTCTTTGGCGAGATAGAATGGTGACTTTTAGCCCCGACTTCGCACGTTCACATATTGCTTTTACAAGCTGATGGTCCTCTTGCCATCCAAAACTCGATATGATGAGTTCATTTTCCGCTTGATTGATCAACGCTAATGCATGTTCCCTAATTCGAGCGTCTTCACTGGATGTGACCAGTATTTCAGTTAATTCCCTTGGATATCTGACATTGCCCGGCGACTTATATGCTGAGAATTCACCACGGCTTGTCATATGGTGCTGCGCACTCTCGAAGATTGCCCAACGGAACACTTTCACGATCTCATCTATTTGATGGCGTGAAAGCGAGACCCCCAACTCTTCATTTCGTTTCAGTGCTTCTTCTGTAAGGTTTGCCGTTAACAGTAACCCTTTCGCATCACCGATCTCATGTAATGCATCTATGACCACAGCCTTTGCGTGGAAATGTGGCGCAGATGCAAAGTGAACATGTCCAGACAATTTGTTTAACATTTCCTTATGCTGCACAAGACACTTTTTACCAAACTCATCATCAGGCACATCGCCATCAAGACGAGTCTCACATGCCAATAGTATGTACACACGAACTTTGCGCTTTGCAGCTTTTAGGACAGCAGATTCGACATTCTCATCAGCAAGCAAAAACGTACTAAGAATAACCGAGTGTTCGGCATTATCGATTAATTCGACAACTCTTGATTGCAGCTCATTGCAGAACAAAGCGCTATTAATAGGTTGCGGAGCAGATACCTGTTTAGGTAAAACAGGCAAAAGCACAGGGGGCAACTTGGTATTTGATTGATCAACAATCTTGGTTTCTGTCTTAGTAAACTTTTCAATTAGATTCATCACTATTATTCCTTATAGGTTCCAATCATGGGCTGCAATGACATGCCAGGTATGCTGATTTTGCTGGTCTTCTTCAATCCAAAACTGATTTGCCAGCTCAGCCCTATCAGGTAGTGTAAAATTCCAACTATTAAAAGGTTCGAGTGCTTTTTCTCTCCACACCTGGTAATTGCTATTAGTGGCATACATATAGATATTTTTATCTAATCGCCATTCAGCCCACTCTCTAGCATCCGATTCTGTAAATGCTGAAATGGATATATTTGGTAACTTCATTGAATCGAAAGTACCCAATTCATAAACGGACGGTTTTTCTATGTTTACAGCTTTTCGCATGCTTATTCGTTCTTCTTCAGTTGTCTTATCAAAAGGAATAGATAAAACCTCTTCTCGTTCATCCCATTGCTTTAACAACCCTACATTATCAAGGAGTACTTCCAGAATTTTCTGGCGAATAACAGGCTCAACCGTACGCGTGTAAACAAGATCTTTCCCTCGTTTAACTTCAACAATTCCAGCTGTAACATTCCACTCGATGTAATAAGGTTTACCTTGAGGTGGTATGCGTTCACCTTTAAGTTCTATTTTGTCCACGCGTACTTCCGAGCCACCACCTATTGGTTGTTCTTGTAAACCAACGAGTTCCTTAACGGATTGAGATATCTCCAACAACTTATCAGCCCGCGCTTTTAGGTTATGACGGTTCTTCCCCAGCCCGATTGACGCTGCGCTTGGCTCCATATGCGCTTCAATAGTCAAAAGTGGATGGGGTAATAAAGGCTCATCACAAATACATAACTTCCAGCACCCATCTGTCGGCACTAAAACATGGTCTTTTTTAAGTGCAGCTTCCCCTGCATCAGTCAATATATATTGGCCTCGAACTGATTCTGCCAGGCCATATAACCGACAAATATTCAGTAACCTTTCAGCGACGACACGACGTCCGATTTTTTCTCCAAATAAGTGTTCGGAGCACTCGGAAGAACTCGCATTCGGATAATCTTGAAGAAATTGCAGCACGCAGTTAATTTCTGGACGGCTATCTGCCAGCGCGATTTCACCCTGTATGAGCCAACTTTCAGTCTTAATTTCTCGTTTGAGTATGATGTCCTGGCTCATAGTGCCTCCTGTGATTCAGTCTCGATTGTTGTAGACCAGTAAGAATTGCTGGCAAAAGTACCTAACACACCCGATGCCTTTTGCATTGCTGAGCGGTTTCCATACACAATGAGCTGATGCTTGGCCCTCGTAATTGCCACATTCAATCGATTTGGGCTTTCGAGAAAACTCGTGGGATGATTATTTGCGAAACTAAGTATGACAAAGTCAGCCTCATGTCCCTGAAAACGGTCTACTGTACATATCTGAATATCAATATACGGTGAGGATTTCTCACCTCGATAGAAATGCCTTACTCCGTGATGATTTCCCGTCCACTTTCGTAATGCTCGACGTATAGCTCGCTCTTGTGCCCGATAGAAAGCCAAAACAGCAACTTCCCATGGCTTTTGTCGGTTTTTCTCAATATTTGAGTTCGATTTTGCCCAAGAATCAAAGCGGTTTAATTCTTTTAATATTTCTTCTACTTCAGCGGTGATTTCACCTTCTTTGCCTTTTCGGCCTTTAACATCGTGCCATATACAACGATGTGAGCCGTTTCGATAACCCCAGTCCCGCTTTTCAGCCAGGCCATCAGGGCTTTGCAATGCTTTTCCATGGTATATGTGTACTCGGGAAAATTCGGCGATGTCTGGATGCATCCGGTGCTGGTAGCTAAGCCGTATTTGTCGTTGATTTAAAACATTAGCGGGAAGTCCATCAGACAGAGCGGTGCCTTTTTTCTGATACTCTGTACGTTCAAATCCAACTTGCAGTGATTCAAGAATAGAAGGCAGTGCGATCCTACGTACCCTGTTTATTGCAGTGAACGTATCTTTTTCTGAGTCGAATGGTAGTAACGCTTTGATATCTTCCTCTAACTTGTTAGCAGTTTTAGAACTTCCGTCAGATTCTGTATTTAGGCGCTGTTCGTACATGCGAGCCAGTCGCCACGCTAACTGGGATTCCCAGCTATCGGACTCGGTCTTGATTTTTGTACGAGTTAATCTCGAATGCGCTGAAAGTCGCATTTCTAACTTTTTCGGTAACGCAGGCAGCCCCCTTATGGTCGTCAAATCCAGGGGAAGGTGATTAGCATTCTGAACGATGAACACTGACGAACCAAGGACTACTGATGCGTAAGGGAGATCTGTCTTCGGACCTTTAGATGATGCAACCAATACATTTTTGGACTTTGCTTGCTGATGATAAAATTCAATTGTCTTTTCATCGTCAGTGCAAACCAAGGATACTTCTCGTTTCTGAATATTGATTTGTCGGGCAGAGAAAATATCTGCGCATGCTTCTCGCTGATAACTATCCTGTAAACATGGCTGCAAATTTACCTCGGTAGCTTCATCATCAACATAAGGTGAAAGCTGTTTTGGGTCTCCCACCATGATCCAACGCTTGGCAAGTACCGCTGGCACCAAAAACTCTTGAAAAGTTGTTTTTGATGCTTCATCAATAATCATCACATCGAAGATTGGCGATGTTGATTGTTTATTTTTGATATCAGGATGCTGAAGCAACCCAATAGTTGTCCCGCAAACTAAATTCGCCGCTTCAAGAACAAGACGCTCAACAATATGTTTACCTTCACCGACCTTACTTTTAAGTAACTTCTGACTAACTGAAATGTTTGGTTGCTGCTGAAGATGTTTTAGCAATCTTGTGCGTTCAGTTTTAACAAACTCTTCCAATTGCCATGGCTTTGCCTTTTGAGAAACGCTGGATTTATCTCCAATCCGCACAGGTAAAACCATATCGCGATACATGTTTTCATCAGACATCATTCGCTCAAGAACATTGTCAACAGCAACATGAGTTGATGCACAAAGTAAGATCCGCTTACCTCGCTTTATTAGTTGAAGAATCAGTTCGCAAATTGCTGTAGTTTTACCTGATCCCGGGGGGCCCTCAAGGAAGGCAAAGTCAGGCGTGTTGAGTGCAATATTTACAAACTCACGTTGCTGAGATGTTCCCTCTCTTGCACCATCAGTAAGAACGTAGTACTCATCGCATAAGTGCTTATCATAAGGAACACTCGGCCACTTGGCATGGTCCTTACCTTCAAACAGCCTTAATAGTGGAAGATGATGAATAGAAGGGGAGTCTTGTAAGCTTTGTAATGCATTAATCTGACACTTTATCTGGTATGTGTTTGGACGAATAACCAAATAGTCGTGGTCAGGTAAGCGATCCAATAACAAGCTGTCATTTTCTACATTTCTGTCCAAGGCTGAAATTGCGTTGGATTTATTGAATCCCACATTATCTTGAGATTTTCCAGTCAAATGCCAACCGTAGCCGTCTGGGCACTCATAAGATGACAGCCCATTGCCTAATTCACTTGCAATTTCGTCCGCGTGTTCCTTCGTCGCATAAGCCATTTTAGGCTTACCATAACTTCTACAATTTGGGCATTCCCTGGCTGCACTCCCTACTACCTTCCATCTCGCAGGGCTTGCTTCGTATACAGTATCAGTACTTTCATCTAGAAAGCGCTTTAAGTTCTTTTCGAAATCACCACAGTTATCAGCAGGCTCAACTAATTGTATCCACACTCCATCCGGAGCATCATCCAGCTTTTCCCAAGCTATCGCTTTAACAGCCTTTGTACTTTCCAGGTATTTTCGAGTGGTATCTAAATACTTATAAAACTCACCCAGACCACTCACGACTTTACTAAGCAGAATATCTGGCCGGTGAATTCCTAAGTTAGCGTATCTCAATAACGCCATGTTTTATCCTCTGATTTAATTTGTTGTTCTTTCTGGATATCAAGCATCATGCCAACAACCTTTAGCATCAAAGAATTCATTATTCACTGTGTAAAAAGGAAATAATGCTTTTTATTTATGTGTAAATTTTACACCTATAGGTGTATTTTATAACCCATAGGTGGGGTGCTTCACAGAGTCAATGATGATCCGGATGTGAATTGAAAAGAATCAAACGAACTAGTCATCCTTGTAACTGAAAAACAATTGTATATTGGGTGCCGGTAAGCCGATCGAACAAATATACCCAAAACGTCATTGACCCCTTCCACTCAAATAGCAAAACACCCCTCCCCCAATTTTTTGCATGCAAAAATTCATCGACACAGGTTTATTTTTGACAAACCATATTTTTCATTCCGGACAATCTCTTATACTGTTGTTCTCTGAAACTTTACTGACGGTGTTCGGCTGGTTGAAATATTTTACTTGTCTTATTGACAAGTAAAATTGAGAAGATACAATGAAGTCAGTTGCCGGCGATTTCGCCTCACAAGGAGATTAAA